>JASJAN010000034.1 GCA_030066985.1 Desulfobacterales bacterium | reverse complement strand
AAAAATAGCAACCGATGGGGGGTGGGGAATTTGGGCGCACCCTCAAAGCCCCCATGTTTGGAATCAAAATTTTGCCATGTGACCTCATAGGCATGATCCAGCAGAGATTCACCGGGCTCTTCGGCTGAGGTGTAACTGAAGGCGCGGTCGAGGCCGGCGGCAATGCTGCTGGCCGAGTTCTCCACTTTGTCCATCTGTGAATGCCATAATTTTTTAACCTGTTCGCACAATTCAATTAGGCCGGCCTGGCCATGACGATTGTTCTTGGGAATGTAGGTGGCAGCAAAAAAAGGCTTTTTGTCGGGTGTTAAAAAGAGGTTTAAGGGCCAGCCGCCACTGCCGGTTAGCATCTGACACACGGCCATATAAACCGCATCGATGTCCGGTCGTTCCTCACGGTCGACTTTAATACAGATAAAGGTGTCATTTAGATGCCGGGCGGCAGTTTCATCCTCAAAGGACTCTTTTTCCATCACATGGCACCAGTGACAGGTGGCATAGCCGATGGATAGAAATACCGGTTTGTTTTGTTGGCGGGCCAGTTCGAAGGTATCATCAGACCAGGCATGCCAGTCGACCGGATTATGCGCGTGTTGCAACAGATAGGGACTTTTCTCATTGATCAAGTTATTGGGAGCCATGTGCTTCTCCTGTCGGATTTATGTTTTTTAAGGCCTAAATTTGCTATGATTTTTATAATTACAAAACATAGGTACTCGAAGCTATATGCGCAATACAGAAAAATAGGGCTGCTGATCTTATCATATGCGACATTAGCTGTGGTAAGGCCTGAATAAGGGCTGACAATACTTGATCCTTTTACATTAGCAAATTCCTTGACTGCAATTAACTGCATAGCTCCTTTAAATCCTTAACCGGTCAACGGGCTAAACGGGCAACGGGCTCAACCGATAAAATACCTGGGGAACCAATGAATTATGATAAAGGTTTTCAGGGTTTTAAAGCTTATTGGAGATGTTGATATGGTGGATATGTGGTCAAGCGCGGATCTTCAATCGGTTGGCCAATCGTAAAGTGATAAAGACTTTGATACTGGTTGTCGCTAAAACCCATGATTTCATGAACCGCATCATCAAAAAAGCAGCCGATGCCGGTACCTCGGACGCCGTGAGCTTCCGCTTCCAGATAGAGCACCTGACCGATCATTCCGGTCTCCCAGAACAGGTGCCGGTAGCGATACGGATCGGTGCTGACGATGTCCTTAAATTTGGTGATCATGCCCAATGAAAACGCGCTGGAACCGGCGATATCCTGGTGACAGCTGACCATCACGGCTTGCTGCCGGTAGTTGCCTTCGGCCAGAAGATAAAGTGGAAAACCCTTTTCGACCGGCGCCCACTTAAAATCGCTACGCGAGATCGCTTTTATGTCGTTCAGATGTTGATTGTTGCGCACAAAGAAATAAAGCCCTGCCGTCACATCCGTCACGTTATGAACAAACAGCAGCAAATGGGTTAACGGTTGGGTTAATTCGATATCAAATGGCGCTGTGTCTCGGCGCGGCAGGGTTTTATCGAGCATGCTTAAAAACTGGTTTTTGCTGATAGAGCCGCTGCGATCAAAGGCAATGGCGCTGCGGCGATTGCGGATGATTTTTGCCGCCGGCAGCCGGCCGGGCGTATCGAAAAGCCAATCGCGTTTATCCAATTCAATCCGGGTTCCTGCGGTTGACGGTTTTTTGGCCTGGCGCGCAGTTTGGTAAATGATTTCCCAGTCGACACATTTCTGGCTTAATACTTCCGCTTCACCCTGGAAGGACAAATTGGCCAGATCTGAAATAATGGCGTCCGGCAAGTCCCTGGGGATCTCACCGGTGCTGTGGGGAAAAACAAAACAGAGACAATCGCTGTGCTCCTCTTCCAGTTTGCGAAAATGGGTCTGCTCAAAACCAAAAATTGCTTCGATTTCCTCGTCTGACAAATCACTGAGAATGACACATTTCCAACCAAACAGATTGGCGGCAATGCTCAGGCAGGCCAGGGCATGTCCCGCATCATGGTTGCAATAGCGAAATGCACGCTCACCGTATTTCCACGATTCGCGCCAGAATATGCTGGTGATCGCTATCAGAAAACCGTTGCGCCCAAAATGGGAGACAAGGCTTTGCCAGATGTCAGGCGCAAGATCAGCCCGGCGCTCCAGCAAGTGACCAAAGGCATTGTAATGATGAATACCGGCCGGTATTGAATCCAGCGGCGGCAAAATCAAATGCGCTTCAGTGGGGTGGAGATTGCCGCTTGAAGGGTTTATTCTTAAAGACCATTGATTGCCGGATGCGGCCTTCCAGGCCGACAACCCCAGCGACAGCTCCAAAAAGCCGGCAACAGTTTCTAAATTAATGGGTTGAGGTGTGGTTTCCTGCCGCTCGTATAAACCGTGGTGGGCAGCCGGTGGATCCGCTTTGAGCAGCGGTAACTCTATTATCGGCGTTTTCCTATAAAAACGAAATGGGTTCGGCTGGTTGTCCCAGTCCATATACCCCAAAGACCGGGCATAGCGTTCGAAATGATGCTTGGTGGCCTCATGATAATCTATAATCTCTTTGGCTTTATCTGAAATCATGACTACCTGCCAATTGAGTACAGCCGATAACCCAGAACTGAAATCGGCTTTGCAGAATTCAGCTAAAAATGTCCGTGTGCAGGAACTTCTCAACTTCCCGGCGCTTGGGCGTTTTGGAAATTTCGCCGGATATATCCCAGCGGTATCAACACTAACTGCTCATACTCTGATGGGAACCTTAAGATGCTGCGGCCCTTAACAATCTCCATCAGATCCTGCATTCACCTGCTCCTTTTGAATGCCGCTTGTGCATGAAAAAAGGCGACACGTTTGGATGTGTCGCCTCTTTAATTTTTCATTTAGCAGTTTTACTCGCCACAACCGCTGGCTGTGCTGCAGCTTCCACAGGCGGAATTAGTGGCCTCAAACTCGATATTGGAATCGATTTTAAACCCGTATCCCAAAAAGTCAACTTTTACGGGTTGCGCTTTTTCGTAAAATTCCTTTTCCATAATAAACTGGAAACCGTTCACATCAAACACCTGATCATTGTCTTTAGGCTCATCCAGAGCCATGGCCAGCGATGGGCCGCCTCAACCGCCGGCGTTCAAAAAGATTCGAATCGGTGTCACTTCCTTGTCTTTGAAATATTCTTGAATTTGTTTAGCCGCTTCCTCGGTTACTTCAACCATAGTATATCAACCCTCCTTGAATATTATCAGCTTAACGCGCGTGGTTTGCCCGATTTCGCTGAGATCCCTTAATTTTAATAATGGCGTGCCATTTTGTCAAATTTAAAATGAACGCCGCATTAACGCTCATAAGCGGTCGCGGAATGTATAAAAAAGTTGCGAAAGCACGATAAACCGAAAACACGGAAAGGTATTGAATATAATTTCGTGCCGATAATTTCTATGTTTTCGTGGCGAATAAAATATTTAATAATATCTTATAAATATCCAATAATTTTCTATGAAATTGATTTTAGATATGTTTCATAGACCTTAAAATCATTTTCCGAAAATTGAATAAAAATGATTTTTTCAAGGGAAGGATGCCGACTTAAAAAATCGATACTGGTGTCCACCGCAATTTTGCAGGCATCTTTGATCGGATATCCATATACACCGCAGCTAATGGCCGGAAAGGCAATCGTCTTAAGGTCGTTTTCAACGGCCAGTTTTAAGCTGTTTTGATAGCATCCGGTCAGTAACTGGCTATCCCGAAGTTTGCCGCTGTAAACCGGGCCAACGGTATGTATCACATGGCGCGCCGGCAGGTTGTATCCGCCTGTTATGCGAGCTTCACCTGTGGGGCAACCGCCGATAGTTCGGCATTCCTCTAGTAATTGAGGGCCGGCAGCACGATGAATCGCCCCATCAACGCCACCTCCGCCCAGCAGCTTGGTATTGGCGGCATTGACGATCGCATCCACATTCAGCTGGGTAATGTCTCCCCGCTGAATCTCAATTTTCTCAAGTATTTCCTTTTTCATTCCAGCCTCCCTCAAGGCTTTCTGGATAGCTAGCTAAGGCATCAATGACAGTTTTCAAATATATTATTATTTTTGGATTATAAATAGAAATTGTTTTTAAAGATTATGAAATTCTATTTTATTCTTTTTGTTATATTTGTATTTTCAGATTATAAATGCGGATTTTTTTGCAAGATCAAGGAAATCAAAGGATTGGGCGGAGGCGTACTATGAGTACGCCGCACAATACAATCCTGCAGATTGACACAGATATTGCGAAAAAAGGCCGTTTAGAATCCGAAAATCAGAGGTCGTAGAGTTTCTCATCGCGCACAGGCGCTGGCCGTTTGGCCTTTGAGGCACCCGCTTTTTTCTCCGGTAAAAGAAATGGGTCCTCCGTCTCCAGCAAATCGCCCATTTCAGCTTCAATGGCATCCGGATCTTCTCCGGCTTCCATGCGTTTCAAGGCCTCATTCATACTGTCCCCAAGTTCGAGTCCGGTCATATCTGAAAGTTTACGCATCAGGTTGGCTGCCTGGCGCGGATCATCCTCGTTGATTTTGTCTGCTTCACCGGCCAGCATTTGCATGGCTTTTTCCATTTTATGCTCATCAAAGGGCATATCTTCATCGTCACCATCCTCTTTGGCTCTGCCGGTGAAAGCAAAAGCCGACATCTGGCGGGAAAGAATTCTGGTTTTGCACCTGGGACAGTTAGGCTTTTTACGGGTGTTAACCGTTTTTGAAAAGAAATTAAAAATCGTATTGCAGTGATCACAATAGAATTCGTAGATGGGCATTCTGTTTCCTCGTTTTTTGTGGGTTTTGGTAAAATATAAAAAGAGATATTTTGCTTGTCAACCGCATTAAAAGCCCGTTGACTTGGGGATAGGCGTCTGTTATCTCACCTTTGTTTTTACAATAGTCATTATTTAAAAAAAGAGAGGAGCAAAATGGAAAGAACACTGGCCATTATTAAACCAGACGGAGTGGCGCGCGGTATCATCGGTGAGGTGATAAAGCGCCTCGAGGGCAATGATTTTAAAATTGTTGCAATGAAAATGATTCATATGTCGAAACAGCAGGCCGAGGGCTTTTATGCCGTGCATCAGGGAAAGCCCTTTTTTGAGAGCCTGACGGCATTTATGAGCTCAGGACCGGCTGTGGTGATGGTACTGGAGGGAGAAAATATTATATCACGCTATCGTGAGCTGATGGGTGCCACCAATTACAAAGAGGCGGCAGAGGGGACCATTCGCAAGGATTTCGCCACAGATATTGAGAAAAACGTGGTGCATGGATCTGATGCGCCTGAAACCGCTGCCTTTGAAATGGCTTATTTTTTCAACAATCTTGAAATCGTTGCCTGATGCTCCCTTCCATCAATTCAAAGAATGTCAACGTCGTCTTATGCCGGCCGCGTTACCCGGAAAATATCGGTGCGGCTGCCAGGGCCATGCGCAACATGGGCTTTGAGCAATTACTCGTGGTCGATCCGCAACATTGTGATTTAAGCCGCGTATTAAAAATGGCGACGCATGCGGCCAGTGAGGTAATTGAAAATATGCAGGTCTTTGACGACCTGCAGTCGGCTTTAGAACCGCTTAATTATGTCGTGGGTACAACCGCGCGCCTGGGTGGTCAGCGCCAGTCTGTGATGGCAGCGGATAAACTGGCCCCGGAGCTGATACCGATTGCCGAAAATAATCAGGTGGGGCTCTTGTTTGGCCCCGAAGATCGTGGGTTGACTAACGAAGACCTGCGTCTTTGCCACCGATTGGTGAATATACCAACAGCCGAATTTGCTTCCTTAAACCTGGCGCAGGCCGTGATGATTATCTGCTATGAGCTGCATCGCGACCGATCCGCGCAAAGCAAACCATTTGTACCGCGACTGGCCAATCGCCACGAGCTGGACGGTATGTATGCGCAATTAAAGGATGTGCTGGTCCAAATTAGTTACATACAGCCGGATAACCCGGATTACTTTATGAACAATATCCGTCAATTCGGCACCCGTTTGAAGCTGCGGGCCAAAGAAGTGAGCATTATCCGCGGCATCTGCAGGCAAATCAACTGGTATGGGAAAAAATGCTTTCAAGATGGAATGAATCATCAGGGAGATAAGCCATGCGATTGATTCGCTTCGGGGACGCCGGCCGGGAAAAACCGGGGCTGTGGCGGAAGGACAAAATAGTTGATTTGCGCGCCATCTATCCGGAGATACCGGACGTGGGTGAGCACTTCTTTAAAAACGGCTGGCTGTCGCGGGTTGCGCAAATTCAGGAGCCGGGAGAAGAAATGGATGTGCGTTTGGGGTGCCCGCTTCACAGGCCTTCCAAGATTATCTGCCTGGGTCTGAATTATCTTGAGCACAGGGAAGAAGGCGGCTTTGAAAAACCCCAGAAGCCGCTATTGTTTGCCAAAACCCCCAACGCTTTAACCGGTCCGTTTGATCCGATTGTACTGCCGCAAAGCAGCGATCAAATCGATTGGGAGGTTGAGCTGGCGGTTGTCATTGGCCGCGCGGGCAAGCGCATCCCGCCCCGGGAGGCCCTGGACTATGTTGCCGGTTTTTCAGTGCTCAACGATGTCTCCGGCCGTCAGGCGCAGTTTTCAGACGCCCAGTGGTTTCGCGGCAAGTCCTTTGACACCTTTGCGCCCATGGGACCCGCCCTTGTGAGCATCGATGAGATCGATGATGTGCACAACCTTCGATTGACGGCGCGCGTTAATGGACAAACCATGCAGGACGGCAACAGCGCGGATATGATATTTGACATTCCCACCCTGATTGCCTTTATCAGCGAGGACATCACCCTTTGGCCCGGTGATATTATATCCACCGGAACACCCTCGGGAGTCGGCATTTTCCGGGATCCGCCGGTGCTGCTGAAAGCCGGAGATATTGTCGAGTGCGAGGTTGAGGGTGTTGGCACTATCCGAAACTCAATCATTTCTAGTTAGTGTACCTTTTCAAACTCAGCTTGTAAGAAATGGCCGGTCATGTCATTTTCTTCCAGGCGCTATGATAAACACCTTACCTGTGGCCTAATATTTGGGATGAGACCATCGCTGTTCTTGAATCCAAGGGCTATGATGCTGGTCATCCCAAATATCAGGCCACGATTCAGCAGTGCCGTATATCATCAACATAGCGCCTTTCAGAAAAAGCATGACCGTCTTGCTATTGAGATCTTCATCAGCTAACTGTTGTATCATTACCGCAGATCGCGGATGACCTTAAAGGGCCAAGACCTTTACTACTTTGCCGCGCTCCATTTGCAATACGTGGGTGATGCAGGTTAGTTTTTCTTCTTCCTGATCCGGCACATAAATTAGATTGGTCGGTGTCTGGCGACCGATGTAGTCAAAGACATTCTGTAATTTTGACTTGTTTTTGATATCCAATCCCTGCAGCGGCTCGTCTAAAATGAGGAAGACCGGCGATTTAACCATTGCGCGGGCCAGCAGGACAAGCTGGCGCTGCCCGTGGGAGAGGCGGCCGAATTTTTGATCGGCCAGGTCTTTGATACCCAAAAAGGTTGTCCATGCAGCGGCAATCGCTAACTGCTGCGGGCTGCATTTTCGATACAGCCCGTTGGATGCAAAGAAACCCGAGCAGACCACGTCAAAGGCGTTGATGCGTTGATGTTGCCTCAGCTGCAAATCAGATGAGATATAGCCGATCTTTTCCCTGATATCCCAAATGCTTTGGCCGGCCCCCTTTTTTTGGCCAAACAAATAGATATCGTTGGCATAGGCCTGTAAATTGTCTCCGGTAATCAGTGTCAGCAAGGTGGACTTGCCGGCTGCTGTTGGCCCCTGAATAGCCCAATTCTCGCCATCTTTTACCACCCAGTTAAACCCATCCAGGATCCGTTTGGAGCCGTATTGAACGGATACATTATGCATTTCAATTAAAGGCCGGGGTGTTTGGCTGGGGGGGGGGTGTGCCTGCAGATGCATGCTTTTGTCGTGGCGGGGCAATGCACTGAATAATTTTTGCGGATCAAGCTGTTGCGATCGCTGATCCATATTATATGCATCCTCGATATTTTCCGGTCTGAATACCACTTCTTTTCTTCCGGCTTTATTGATTTGGCCCTCTTTAAGCAGCATGATGTGGCTGATGCTGGACACAATTTCTTCAAATCGATGGGTAATTAAAATCAGCTGAACCTCCGATTGTGCCAGCGTATTGATGCTGTCGGCCAGCAATCTGCGCGCCGGCTTATCAAGACCCTCAAACGGTTCATCCAATATCAGCAGTTTCGGTTTTTTAAATAACGCCCTAGCGATAAGGGCTCGATTCATTTCACCGGTGTTGAGCGACATGACATCCCTTTGCAGCAGTGCTTTAATACCTAGTTTTTCAGACACCTTGCGCAAGCGTTTATCGGTTTGAATACCTTCTTGGGCACTGGCTGGCTGATTTTCTATCAGTTGTTCGACAGTGGTATATTCATGTCTATTGCCGCTCAGCTCCCGGTATAGCGATTTGCGGGTTTCGCGCTCGATGATGTCACGCTGCAATTCGGGGGCGACATATCCCATCGCATTGGCGGCCACAGCCCCGCTCTGGTGGTTGGCATCAGAAAAGTGATAGGAAATTTTACCCCTCACAATGGGCACTTCACCTAAAATGGAGCGGGCAAAAGTCGTCTTGCCGGATCCATTGGGGCCCAATACAGCCCAATTTTCGCCGGGATAAATTTGCCAGGTTGTGTCGTGAAGATAAGGCCGATCTCGCAAGCGGACAGTAATGTTATCCAGGCTTATGAGAGGCGGGGTTTGCATAACATCAATAGTGGCTATCGGCGTATTCCACCCAGCCGCCGGTTTCCACGAGCGCGCGGGCAAAATCAGGCAGTTTAAATGGAATGTCTTCTTTTTGGTCGCCTGCAGTGATGGTGAATACCTGATTTTCCAAATGGGTTGTTACAGCAGTTGGCTGCTGCGCATAGGATTGGAAAAGATGGTCGATGGTGGCGGACGGCAGCTCGACGGCCAGCATGCCGCAATTGAACATATTTTGCCTGAAAATGCGGGCAAAGCTCTCAGCAACGACCAGAAAAATGCCATTGACCTCCAGTGCCCATGGCGCATGCTCGCGCGACGAGCCGCAGCCAAAGTTTGCCCGCGTGATGATGACATTTTTACCGCTGATATCATCCTGTCCCTGAAAGCCTTTCAGGTTAAGATCTTCAAAGAGGTGCGGTCCCAATGCTGTGCGGGTAATTTCAGTCAGATATTTTGCAGCAATGATTTCGTCGGTGTTGATATCCGCGCGGTCTAGGAAAAGAACCTTGCCGCTGAAGTTTTTCTCAGTATCCATGATTTACTATATGCCTCCAGATAGAATATGCATTTTTTTAACCCCCAAAGCACGAAAATATGGAGACACGAAAGATGTTTTTCGTGCTTTTTAAATTTCGTGTTTTCGTGGTCGTTTTTTTATTTACTGCCTCCGCTAAAAAGCGGCGAATTGGTGATCCTACCAGCAATAGCGGAGGCCGCGGCGGTGGCCGGGCTCATTAAGTGAATCATGCCGCCTTTCCCCATGCGGCCGCTAAAATTGCGGTTGGTGGTCGCAGCGCACACCTCGCCTTCTGCCAGAACACCGCTGCTCATGCCCAAACAGGCACCACAGGTCGGATTGGTCACACAAAAACCGGCATCCATAAAGATGCCAATGATGCCCTCGGCCAGTGCCTGTTGAAATATTGTGGGGGTGGCCGGCGATACGATACCGCGGACATCGTCACTGATTTTTTGCCCTTTTAAAACCTTGGCAGCAATTCTTAGATCCTCAATACGGCCGTTGGTGCAGGATCCAATGTAAATCTGATCAATGGCGGTGGCACCCATTTCTTTGACTGGCTTGACGTTGTCAGGCTTAAACCCATCGGTGACCAAAGGCTGCAGATCCGATACATCGTGCTCAATGACATTGTCGTAGCTGGCATCCGCATCCGGCCAAAAGGCCTTAAAGGCATTCAAGGCGGCTTTCTTATCCGTGTACTCATTTTCAATAAAAGGCCATAAATAGTCAACAGTGGTTTGATCGGCGTAGCAGATACCGCAGGTGGCGCCGGCTTCGACTGCCATGTTGCACAGCGTCATGCGCGAGTCCATGCTCATTGCGGTTACCACCGGTCCGCTAAATTCAATTACTTTATTGGTGGCGCCATTCACGCCAATACGGCCGATGATGGATAAAATCACATCTTTGGCAAAAACACCTTCCGGCAGGTTTCCCGTAATGTCAATTTTGATGGTTTGGGGATAATTGAAGGCACAGATGCCTTTTAAAATCCCCACTTCCAGATCCGTGGTTCCCACGCCGGCGGCAAAAGCGCCAAAAGCACCGTGGGTGCAGGTATGCGAATCACCCATAATGATGGTATATCCCGGTCGCACGAATCCCTGCTCCGGAAACAGGGCATGACAGATGCCGTTACGACCGATATCGAAAAAATCGCGAATCTCGTGACGTCGGGCCCAGTCCCTTAGAATCTTGCCCTGGGTGGCCGTCTTCGAATCCTTGGCCGGTGTAACGTGGTCGATGACCGCTTTGATTTTTGTGGGATCAAAAACGCGGTCTTTGCCCCGTGCGATCAGATCGGTAATGGCCATTGGGGTTGTAATTTCATGGCAGAAGACGGCGTCCAATTTCAACACGTGCACGTCATCAGACGGTTTGTCGATCAGATGCGAATCGAATATTTTTTCAGCAACGGTTTTACCCATGGATCTTTTTTTAATCCTTTCGAAATTTTAAATGAACCACTGGATATACAATAAAGCATAATTGCCAATTATAAAATATTTTATTTTCGATTCCTATATAGAAGTAGAGTGTCAAATATTAGGGATCAATTAAAAAGGTTTCAGGTGTCCCGTCTACGCTCTTCCGAGCTACGCCGAAGCAAGCAGGCAAATAGCTCATAGGCTTTAGTTAGGAGGGCAGATGTAGGGGCGGGGTTTATCCCCGTCCGATCAATCCGCAATCTGAAATCCGAGATGAACTAATCCGAATCGGACTTAAGAACCGCCAAAAACGCCGACTGGGGGATCATTACTTTACCCACCATTTTCATCCGCTTTTTGCCCTTTTTTTGTTTTTCGAGCAATTTACGCTTGCGCGTAATATCGCCGCCATAACATTTTGCGGTGACATCTTTTCGCAGGGCTGAAACCGTTTTGCGGGCAATAATGTTTCCGCCGATTGCCCCCTGGATGGCGATTTTGAACATTTGCTTTGGTATTTCCTGGCGCAATTTTTCGCAGGCAGCGCGGGCTCTGCTGACAGCATTGTCTTTGTGAACCAGCTGCGATAAGGCATCCACCCGTTCACCGTTGATCAGAATATCCAATTTGACCAGATCGGTATCGCGATAATCCAGCAGATCATAGTCAAAGGAGCCGTATCCCTGGGTAATGGACTTGAGTCGATCGTAAAAATCATAGATGACCTCGGCTAGCGGCATTTCGAATATCATCTCCATGCGATCACTGATCAGGTAGTGATAGGTCTTGTTAAAGCCGCGGCGCTCAAGGCACAGATTCATCACCGCTCCCATATAGCGATCCGGTATGATAATGGAGGCACGAATATAGGGCTCGCGCGTCTTTTCAATCCGGGTCGGATCCGGATAGTAAGCTGGATTGTCGATGGTAATCTCAGCACCGTCATTCATGACGAGCTGGTACTGAACCGATGGTGCAGTCAAAATAAGGGATAGATCATATTCACGCTCCAGTCTTTCTTGGACCACTTCAAGATGCAACAATCCTAAAAATCCGCAGCGGAAGCCAAAACCCAGAGCCACCGAGCTGTCTTTATCGTAAACCAGGGCGGCATCGTTCAGGCTCAGTTTTTCCATAGCGACCGCCAACTCCTCATAACCGTCCGATGCCGTTGGGTAGATGGAAGAAAAAACCACCGGTTTTGTCATTTTGAAACCCGGCAAAGCCGCTTCGCAGGGCTGGTCTTGGTGGGTGATGGTATCACCGCAGCGGGTGTCACTGATTTTTTTGATGCCGGCAATAATGTAACCCACCTGTCCGGCGGAAAGCGTTTTTAGCGGGGTGCGCTTTAGCTGAAAAATGCCAACTTCCTCGATACGATAGGCCGCCTGGTTGGATTTAAAAATGATGGTATCTCCAGGTTTGATCTGCCCGTGAATGATACGCAGATGAACGACGGTACCGCGATAGGAATCATAATGAGAATCAAAAATAAGCGCCTGCAAAGGCTCATCGACACTGCCTTCGGGTGGCGGCAATTTTCTGACTATCGCCTCAAAGACCTGCTCGATGCCAATTCCCTGCTTGGCCGAGACCAGGAGCGCAGCTTCCGGATCAAGCCCCAGGTCCTCTTCGATCTGCTTTTTAACTCGATCGATATCCGCCGATGGCAGATCAATTTTATTAATGACCGGCAGAATTTCCAGATCATGTTCCATGGCCAGGTACAGATTTGCCAGGGTTTGGGCTTCGACGCCCTGACTGGCGTCGACCAACAGCAGTGCGCCCTCGCAGGCCGCCAGGGCTCGTGAAACTTCATAACTAAAGTCGACATGACCGGGTGTGTCGATCAGATTTAAAAAATAGGATTGTTGGTCATCAGCGGTGTAGGGCAGGCAAATCGTTTGGCTTTTGATTGTAATGCCGCGCTCACGTTCAATATCCATGGTATCGAGAATTTGGTTTTTAAAATCCCGATCGGACACCATATCCGCTGCCTGAATAAGCCGATCGGATAATGTGGATTTGCCGTGGTCGATATGGGCGATAATGCTGAAATTTCTAATATATTGCATCTTGTTTGATTGAATAGTTGTAAGGCTTTCTGCATCTTGGTATCGCTAGACACTTGAAAGTGTTGAAGAATCTAAAAGTCAGTTGACACAAATTGCCTTTCTGGATATATTAATATAATACACAAAATAAAAGCGTTTACCTATCAATTTTTATTAAATCCTGTCAACCCCGGCTCCCCGACGGATCAGGTAGAAATTTCATTACGCTCATGGCCAAAAAGACATCAAAAGTTCGTGTATTAATCGTCGATGACGATTCCAGCGTCAGAAATACGATACACGAGTATATTGCCAACGCCGGCTTTGATCCCACAGCAGCAGCCTCTGCTGAAGAAGCGCTTGAATTAGTTGATAATAATGATTTCGCCGTGGTGATTACCGACATTCGACTGCCGGGAATGGGGGGACTTGAACTGACCAAGATCATCAAGCAAAAAAACGGTGCCGATGTCATTGTGGTTACGGGTTACAGTGATGACTATTCCTATGAAGAAGCGATCAATATCGGCGCCAGTGATTTTGTCATCAAACCGGTGCGGCTTGAAGAGCTGTTGCTCAGAATGAGACGGGTGCTCAAAGAGCGTCAGTTGAGTACCGAACGTACCCGGATGATGGAAAAGCTGCAAAAACTTGCCACAACAGACGGCCTGACCAAGCTTTACAATTCCAGATCATTCTATTCGCAGCTCGAGCTGGAAGTGGACCGCTTTAACCGATACAAACATCCGCTTTCTTTGCTGCTGCTGGATATTGATAATTTCAAAAAGTTTAACGATAGCTATGGCCATCTGGAAGGCGATAAGGTCCTGGTGCGTTTTAGCCAGATTATCAAAGAATGTTTGAGAATTAATGACTCTGCGTATCGTTACGGTGGGGAGGAATTTACGGTGATCCTCCCGGAAACCAATGGCGACGAAGCCAAGACAGTTGCCCAGCGCATCCGTTCAACGCTGGAAGCTGAAAACTTTACACCGACGCCCGATCAATCTGCAAAGATCACCATCAGCATCGGGGTGACCCAGTATTATCCTAAAGAAGAACTATCCGCTTTTATTCGGCGAGCAGACCAGGCGATGTATTTTTCGAAACAAAATGGGCGCAACCGCGTTACGGTCCTGCTGGCTGAACCCCATGTCCAGTCCAAAGCCAAAGCTTAGCATAAAAAGAGTGCCTAAAATGCCTAAAATGAGCTAAAGTGACTAAAGTTATCGTGTGGCTTCGCACCGGCACTCAAATTTAAAATGAGGGAACTCCTTAACTTTAGTCACTTTAGAATCACTTCCAACCTTAGATCACTTATCTATGATAAACGTCTAAGACTCAATTAAGACCTTTAGATACAGATCCCCCTTTGCCTGTGTTCCGTAGCGCTGTCCCAAACCCTTTAGTCGCAAAACCGTCCCGTTGGCAATGCCGGCCGGCACCTTGACATTGAACATTCTCTTTTTGAACCCCAGTGGAATATTGACCAGTTTGCGGGTGCCGGCTGCAGCCTCATGCGGCGTAATCTTGATCAGGCCATACAGGTGCTGATCATTACCGGAAGCCGCAGGACGGATGACCTGCAGTCGAGGTGTTTTTTTCTTGGTGGTGTAATGGCGGATGCGGCGTGACATATCCGTAACCGGCAGCGCATCGAACAACTTCAAAAAAAGAAGACCGAAGATAAAACCGCCAATATGAGCCCACCAGGCGATGCCGCCCCCAACACCCTGGCTGCTGGCGGCATTGATAAACTGTAACAGAAACCATAAGCCCAAAAATATAAAGGCCGGGATATTGATAAAATAGGGGATAAAAATAATCGGTATAAGGGTTAGGATTTTTGACCGAGGGTGCAAAATAAAATAAGCTCCCATTACGCCGGCGATCGCACCGCTGGCGCCGATGGTCGGTAAATTCGAATGCAGGTTCAACACCAGGTGTGAAAGCCCGGATGCAACGCCGCACAACAAATAAAATACTGCATAGCGGATGGGGCCGAGGTGGTCTTCGACGTTATCACCGAAGATATAAAGAGACCACATATTACCCAGGATATGCCAGAAACTGCCATGCAAAAACATGAATGACAGCAGTGAAAATGCTTGCTGGCCAAATGTAAAATAGTCGGCAATCTGGGGAAGTGAATAGCGCGCCGGCACCAGGCCGTATATGTAAATGAAGTGGTTAATCTCATCGCCCTGCGCCAGCTGCAAAAAATACACCACGATATTGATGGCGATGATCGTCGTGTTGACAACCGGAAAATGGCGCGTGGGTGTTGTGTCGCGTAAAGGGATCATTGGCGGGGTTGCGTGTTACGGGTTGCGAATTACGTGTTGCGCGTTGCGGGGTACATATTGTCAATGTTTATTCGTATTATCTCAGATTCAGCGCGAAACCCGATACTCGCAACGCAAAACAGATGTTTAAGTGTCTAGATCTTTAATCCTGTTTAAATGCGCCTCCAGTTTTTGCTGCTTTTCTTGCAGGTGTTCATGTTTGGTCTTTACCTGTTCGACGACATCCTGCGGCGCTTTGTTTAAAAAATTTTCATTTTCAAGCTTTTTGGTGACCGTTGCCAGCTCTTTGGCGAGTTTGTTTATTTCTTTGTCAAGCCGCTGGGCTTCCAAGTTAAAATCGATGATACCCTCTAGGGGCACAAAGATAGTGGCATTTCCAATAACGGCTGTGGCCGACGATTTTGGCTTTTTTGCCTTCTGATTGACCTCCAAATCGGTTAATCTGGCCAAATTGATAATCAACTCCTGCTGCTGTTCAACTATCGCATTGACTTTTGCATCCTGGGTTTGAACCACCGCTGCCAGGGCTTTAGATGGCGAAATGTTCATTTCCCCCCTGATATTGCGGATTGCTGAAATAAGCTCAATAAGCAGGTTCATATCCGCCTCAGCCTTTTGGTCGGCACCGATGGCGTCACGGTCTTTCTGATCGGACGGGAAAACGGCTTTCATGATCGAGTCCTGCGTCCCAGGCAGATGGTGCCAGATTTCCTCGGTGATAAACGGCATAAAGGGGTGCAGCAGGATCAAGGTATCGTGCATCACGCGCCATAAGACGCCCAGGGTGGTCGCCCGTTTTTCAGGCCCCTCTTTTTCGTACAGGGCCGGTTTGATGGCTTCAAGATACCAATCACAAAATTCATGCCACACAAAATTGTAGACTGCGGAGGCCGCTTCGTTAAAGCGGTAACTATCGATCGCCTCAGACACGGTCTTGGTTACCCCATTCAGACGGGATAAAATCCAACGATCCGGTAGTGATAGCGCACCGCTGTTGATCTTCTCGTGGGGCCTATCGATATGCATCAGCGCAAAACGAGCGGCGTTCCAGAGTTTGTTGACAAAATGGCGGTAGCCCTCGATGCGCTTCTCAGACATCTTGACATCGCGGCCCTGGGCGGCAAATGCTGCTAACGTGAAGCGGAAGGCGTCCGTGCCGTATTGTTCGATGACCGTTAACGGGTCGATAACGTTACCCGTGGATTTGCTCATTTTTTTGCCGTGTTCATCCCGCACCAGTGCATGCACATAAACATCGTCAAAAGGGACGTCTTTCATGAAGTAAATACCCATCATCATCATCCGTGCCACCCAGAAGAAAAGGATGTCAAAAGCGGTGACCAGAACCGATGTCGGGTAAAACGTTTTTAAAAGTGCCGTCTTATCGGGCCACCCCATTGTTGAAAACGGCCACAAAGCTGAACTGAACCAGGTGTCGAGCACATCCGTTTCCTGTATCAGTTTGGAACTGCTGCATTGTGGGCAGGATTGGGGCGCTTCCATGGCAACCACGATCTCGTTGCAGTCTGCACAGGTCCAGGCCGGAATCTGATGTCCCCACCATATCTGGCGCGATATGCACCAGTCGCGGATATTTTCCATCCAGTCATAATAGGTTTTGGCCCAGGTGTCCGGGATAATACGGGTCTTGCCGGTTTTGACCGCATCAATCGCCTTGCGGGCCAGGGGCTTGGCTTTAACAAACCATTGCCGTGAAAGATTGGGCTCCACCATTGTCTGGCAGCGATAACAATGACCGACACTGTGCTTATAGGGCTCGATATTTTCAAGCAACTTTTGTTCCTTCAAAGCGTCGATAACGGCCTCGCGGGCGTCAAAGCGATCCAGACCCTCAAATTTGCCGGCTTCGGCGGTCATCTTGCCGTCATCGCCGATAACCTTGATGGCGGGCAGGTCGTGGCGCATGGCGATTTCAAAGTCGTTGGGATCATGGGCCGGTGTGATTTTCAATCCACCGGTGCCAAATGACTTGTCTACATAGCTGTCTTTGATCAGCGGTATTTCTCTTTCCATCAACGGGAGGATAACGGATTCGGATTGAAGATTCAGATAACGATCGTCATCCGGATGGACAGCAACCGCAGTATCTCCGAGCATGGTTTCGGGCCGGGTGGTGGCCACTACGATGGCGCCATTGCCTGCGGCAAACGGATAGCGGATATGATACAGGTGCCCGTCGCGTTCTTCGTGTTCGACTTCAAGATCAGCCAGTGCGGTGTGGCAGCGATGGCACCAGTTGATGATATAATTACCGCGGTATATCAAGTCCTGCTCGTAGAGATCGACAAAAACTTTTCGCACTGCAAGCGATAAGCCTTCATCCATGGTAAAGCGCTCACGATCCCAGTCACAGGATGCGCCCAGCCGTTTTAACTGGTTGATGATCTCACCGCCATACTTTTTGCGCCACTCCCATACGGCGGCGATAAATTTTTCGCGCCCCAGCTGGTGTCGATCCGTTTTTTCGGCAGCCAGCTTTTTTTCAACCACGTTTTGAGTGGCGATTCCGGCATGGTCTGTCCCGGGCATCCAGAGCACGTTGTCGCCGCGCAGTCGTCGGTAGCGGCACAGAATGTCCTGCAGGGTGTTGTTCAAGGCATGGCCCATATGCAGAACACCGGTTACATTCGGCGGCGGAATGACGATAGAATAGCTTTTTTGTGCGCTTTTTTCATCAGCAGCAAATAGATCGTGCTCCTCCCAGTATTGATACCACCGTTTTTCAACCTCATGGGGCGTGTAGGCCTTCTCGAGCAAATTCGAACTCATCGGTTAGATTTTCCTTCCGTTAACGGCGCTATAAAAATAGTGACGCCATTCAATCAACCGATTCAACAGCGCCTGATGCTGCAATACAAAAATAGATGCATCCAATGATTGGATGCGGTTACAAAATAAAACAGAGGATTAGTGAATAATCCCCTGCTATTAACACAGTTGGTTTTAAATGAGTAGTTTTTTTTTGGGCTCACAGACCGTCTGAGCCAATAATGTTAAAGGTCCTCGTCGCGATCCTCTTCCAAAAGCATCTTTTTTAAACTCTCAATTTCTTTGGTAACCGCTTTTTCAATGATCTGGGTGATCATGGATTCAATTTTACCTGAAAATTTACGTTCGATGATCTGTTCAATGGTTTCTTCTATCTGGTTGGGGCTGGCGGCCATAGCGGCCATCCCTCCGGCTGCCAGCGGCATATCGATGCCTTCTCCACCGCTAACACCCATATCTTCGGTTTCATCGATTTGCATCGCAGTGTCATCGGAATCGAGCTCAAAGGCTTCGCT
The DNA here is from genome assembly GCA_030066985.1 of Desulfobacterales bacterium. Lineage (NCBI taxonomy): Bacteria > Pseudomonadati > Thermodesulfobacteriota > Desulfobacteria > Desulfobacterales > Desulfobacterales bacterium. The sequence continues at coordinate 54,696 of JASJAN010000034.1, read as the reverse complement.
CGCTTCTTCTTCCAGCTCGACTTCTTCTTCCAGTTCAGTTTCTGACTCCATGTCGTCAAAGAAAATGTTGTCCAGCTGGTCAATTTTTTCAGAAATATCGCTGGAATCCATACTAAAATCAAAATCCTCTTGCGAGGATGCCTGCTCAGCTATATCCATCTCTTCGCCAGATTCAACACCCAGCATGCTGACAAGATCATCATCAAATTCTTCATCAATTTGAATTTCTTCATCCAAAGAATCGCTGATAAAATCTTTTAATTCGACATCTTCGATATCAACCCCGGGGCCGTCAAATTGGATAACTTCTTGTGGAATGTCGTCAATCTCAGTTTCTTCATCTTCATCAACGTCGATCAGTTCCAGAAATTCATCTTCCTCCTCGACTTCTTCTATGTCCAGCTCTTCGCTGATGTCCGAAAGGGTCATCATATCGCTGGTGTCTTCGGACAGAATATCATCGAACTCGGTGATCTCAACCACATCATTGTGACCATCAGCTTTTCGGGCCGGCTCTTTTTCCATGGGCAGGATATCTTCGACGCTTTCATCTTCTTCTTCAAACGTCAGATCATCAGAAATTCGAATCACATTCTCCGGATCGCTGTCGTCATCTTCCAGGGCATCCAGATCGATGATATTCTCAACAGCAGGCAGCTCCGTAGATTCGAGATCCTGATCTGTGTCTGCAAGTGGTTCAGCGTCCACTTCCGGTGCCTGCGGTGGGGAACTGACCTCATCCTTAAGCTCGATGATATCATCATCGTCTTCATCAAAACCGTGGGGCATGGCCTCACTCAGATCAAGTCGCAGCTTTTTTTCCGGTTTGTCCTGTTCAGGGGGTTGGTTCTCATTATCAACCATGTTTGTCACCGTTGGCTAGAAAGGGTTATTGGTAGCGAATCGCTACAGAAGGTCGCAATCCACCTTCGGCGTACGAATCCGCGCAGGCAGACCATGGGGGCGTGGTCACCTGTTTTTTAAAGATAGGTTACACCAAATCATTATTATATTTAAAAAAAATTATCATATGGTATAGTGGAAGTCAAGGGATTTGATCCTGGCTGTTGCCAGTAAACCCTTTAATATCGAATGGTTCTGTCAGCAGAGGATAAATAAGGATGCGCTATTTTTATTTGAAACCGGCTGCATTGATAAAAAAGCCTGTTCTTCTAAAAGGCTCAGAAGCACGCCATATCAAAAATGTGCTGCGTTTAAAGCCCGGTAACAAGATTTGCCTTGTGGACGGGGAAGGGTTTGAATACGAAGCGATTATTCAGCAATTTTTGACTGATGGCGTGGAATTGGAGATTACCGACAAACGCTCTGGAAAAAGGGAGCCCCAAGTTCATATTGGTGTGGCTCAGGCCCTGTTAAAAGATAAAAAAATGGACCGTCTGTTGCGGCACTTGTGCGAGCTCGGTATTTCTCACTGGATTCCTTTTACTTGCGAGCGCTCGGTTCCTGTGCCCGGGGCAAAGCGCTCGGCTTCAAGGCGCGAGCGCTGGCAGAAGATAAGCCAAGAATCCATAAAACAATGCCAGAGAGCAAAATTGCCTCAAATATCCAAGATAAAGACCTATAAAGACGTTTTGAGTGCTGATCAAGATGATCATCTTAAAATTGTCTTTTATGAAAATGAAGATGCCACCCTCAATACATTGATAACTTCCACTCAGCAACCACCGCCGCGAGATATTCTCCTGATTATAGGTCCTGAAGGGGGCTTTACCGAAGGCGAAATTGAAACCGCGCGAGCAGCCGGCTGCCTGGTCGCCGGCCTCGGCCCGCGGATCCTGCGCGCTGAAACCGCAACCATTGCGGCCTGCGCATTAGCTCAATTTCTATTTGGTGATATGAGCTAAAAAGATCTTGACAAAGAAGGGTGCATTTAATAGAGATTCCATTTTAATTTAAGCATTAAAATCAGTAGGATTCAGTGAGCCGAGGTAGCTCAGTCGGTAGAGCAGGGGACTGAAAATCCCCGTGTCGGCAGTTCGATTCTGTCCCTCGGCACCAGTAATATTAAGGATTTAGCTAAAAGCAGCTGAATCCTTTATATTTTGGTTGCGCATAGGTTGCGGATTGTTGCGGTTTTTGCCGATCATGTCTAGTTCATCTACTTCATTGGAATTCTGATCGGGAATCCAATAATAATATGTATCAACTGTAATTTTATACGAAGAATGACCAAGCTGACGGGATATATCAGCTATATTGTGACCTGCTGAAATTCTTATGGTAGCATAGGAATGCCTTAAATCGTGGATTCTGACGCGCCTAAGCCTGGCTTTTTCGCATATCTTATAATGGATTCTCTGCCTAAGATTTCTTGGATCCAAAGGATTACCTTTGTTGTTATAGAAAAGCCACTCCGGGACTTTACCCCATCCCATTCTTGACCTGCCCTCCTTTTTTGCTTCCAGATTTACCATAACTCTAACTTAAAATCTGGATCAGTTTTTGGGGGGCAGGTCAGTGCTGCCTTGTTTTCTCATCTCTTTCTTTGATCAATGTGATCTCGACCCGACGATTGGCTTGTCGATTCTGGGCGCTGCTGTTGGGAAGAATGGGTCGGTAGGCCGAATGCCCTTCGATTGAAAGTCGTTGGGAATGGACGCCATGATCGATCAGAAACTTAGCCACATTGACGGCCCGAATCGCTGACAGCTCCCAGTTGGTGGGAAACTGCCGGGTGTGAATGGGCACATCGTCCGTATGACCTGCCACCGAGACCTTATAGCCGTGCTGGGATGAAATGAATCGGGCAATCTGCTTTAACGTGGGCTGAAAATCAGGAAGCAGGGTGGCGTCACCTACATTGAAGGCAATTTTTTCACCCAGCACCAATACCAATCGCTTTTGATCCCAGCGTACTGCAAAATCCTTTTTATCTTTTGAGCGCACGGTTTGCATAACCTGGCGGCGCAACTGCTCCAACGAGGCATCCTGCGTTTGGGCCTGGGATGCCTGCTTGGACACTGCAGCATCCCTTTTTACCGTCGCTTTGCGGGAAATGGCATGGGAATAAAACAGGATAAATAAAACCAGCAGCAGCGTGATCAGATCAACATAACTCCACAGGGTTGTGTCATCTTCAATGATCGATGACGAAAGTCGCTTTTGCAGTAGCGATCTTCTTTGCTCAGACAGCTCAAGCCGCCGTTTAAGTGTTTTGCCGTCTGATTCTGCTGTGTGATTGTCTCGCATTTGGCGGTATTACTGCATTTGCATTTGGGGTTTGGGCCGCACCTGCCGTTGGCGTTTTTTCTTCTTATGCATACGGCTGAGGCGATTGACGTCAAGATAGGAATTGAGCCTGTGGGAAATGGATTTAGAGGTTTTTTGCTCGGCGATATCCATGATGCCCTCTAATATAATATTTAGAACGGTTGCCTCGGTCTTGGTGTATTCAGACAGCTTTTTTGCTAGCGGAAAGAAAAGAAAATTGGCCAGCAAAATGCCGTAGAGCGTGGTTAACAAGGCCAGCGCCATGCCCTTTCCGATCATGGTGGGATCTTGCATACTGTTTAAGACGTTAATCAGACCCAAAATGGTACCCACAAAGCCAAACACCGGGGCCAGCTTGGCAAGGGTGTTTAAAATATTGACCTGTGACTCTTTGCGGGAAAAATAAAGCTCATAGTCCTTTTCCATGATATTGCGGATCTCATAGCGATCGTAGCCGTCAACCACCAGTTCGATACCCTTTTGCAAGAAAACATTCTCAATTCCTGTGCGGGCATGTTCAAGGGCCACCAGTCCATGGCGGCGCCAGATCAGTGCCAGCTTTTCAAGTTCCTTGATCAGCGATTCGTTATCGGTCTCCTGTCGCAGGTGAACCGCCATGAGACTTTTAAACAGGTCTTTGAAGGTTTTCAAAGGAAAGGCGATTAAGGCGCTTAACAGCGTGCCCACTGTCACCAGCAGAGCGCTTTTTAAGTTCATGATAATAGAGGTGCCATCAATAACGCTTTCTGACATGATGATAAACAAAAGCAGACCAATGGGCAGCAACAATTTCTTGAGCACTGGATTCTCCTTTTAGGGATTTCATTAAACCAATTTCTGATGTGGCTAGCAGACCCGTTTAAAATAAATTTATAATAATATCGGTTGTTAACAAATTATCCATTCAAGTTAAGGCCCGCCAATGCCCCATTATGATTTACCACGAATCAGGTAATCGCTGATCAGGTTTTCATTCATGGCCTGTTTCTGCTGAATATACGCCCCGAGGCTTGTGAAAAGGTCCTTGAGGGTTTTAAACGTTACGGCAATAAACGCACTTAACAGCATGCCGAAGGCCACCAGCAACCCACTTTTAAGATTTATAATGATCGAGGCATTCTCGACGATGTTTGTAGACAGGGTGACAAAAAACAACAGGATGAGTGGTAGAAGCAATTTCTTGATCACAGAATTGTCCTCCTATGGATTGAATTGTCGTATCCGCAATGAGTTTGCAGAAACGGATTAAAAATATTTTTTATATAATTTCAGTTGCTTAAGATTTTATCGATTGAAAATCATGTTCGAAATTGGACTAGTGCCGTTTGCTTGAAATAGCGTAATCACTTATCAACCGATCATTAATGATCTCCTTCTGCTTGAAAACCGCGTTGAAGATTTTACGAAGGATTTTGACAGTCCTAAGCGGGACGGTGATACACGCGCTGAGCAGCAGGCTGACCACCAGCAGTAGAAAGTTTTCTAATTGCATGATGATTTCGGGACCGGCAATGATGCATCCGGGTAAGATGAAAATAAGCAACCAGACAATGGGTAATAATATCCGCATGAGCAGAGCATCTTTCTCCTATGGGTGTAATTGTCGTATCTTTGCTGTCTGCAGATACTGTGCCAAACTAATATCTGTTTAATTTCAGTAAGTTATTAATTTGCACAACTATCCTGCAGTGCAAAATTTTCCTAATGGTCAACTCAAAACAGCATTTATTAGCTGTTGGCAGCTGAATACGGCGCCCATTTGTTTGCCCAAGGTCAATAGCTGCCCAGTTGTGTTAGCCAGTGATCATGATTGCTATTTGTGCGGGTTTAGCTGACCTTGTTGCCTTTGGCGAATAAACCCTATTTTGCAGGTTTAAATTTAACGCGAAATTAATTGAATGCATCGATTTATGGGTATATGATCCCGGCAGGTGTTATATTTGGGTATACCAACCTGAACAGATGGAAAAGTTGCTAGGAGGTGTTATGAAACGTTTATTGATTGTTGGTTTTGCCGTTTTGCTGATGACCTTAACCGCTGCTGCTGATGAAAACCCCAAAGTGGTCTTGGAAACCTCCAAAGGAAAAATTGTGCTTGAGCTGAATGCGAATAAGGCACCGCAAACCGTTAAAAATTTTTTGGCTTATGTGGATGCGGGATTTTACAGCAACACAGTATTTCACCGCGTGATCCCCAATTTCATGATTCAGGGGGGTGGTTTTACGGTGGATATGCAGCAAAAAGAAACCCGGGCAGCGATTCGCAACGAAGCCGCCAATGGATTGCTCAACCAGCGCGGCACCATTGCCATGGCCAGGACACCGAATCCGCACAGTGCCACTGCCCAGTTTTTTATTAACACCAAAAACAATGACTTTTTGAATTACAAAGGTAAAACCTCTCAGGGCTGGGGCTACGCGGTATTTGGACAAGTGGTGGAAGGAATGGATGTTGTCGATCGCATCTCAAAAGTTCAGACGGTTACGCGCGGCCGCTTTAGAGATGTGCCGGCAGAGCCCATTGTCATCAAGCAGGCGACTCGCATGCCCTGACAACTGCGACGAGAGATTTGACGGCCTGCGCAGAAAATTGCATGCACTATGCTTTGCGCAACCGTTTTTCGCTGGTGAATGCATGAATTAAAAAAAATATAATGGCGCCGGCAAACAGCAAAATGGCTAAAGGCATGCTCAGCAGCGTCTCAGCAACGCTTTGAACATATACAGAGGAAAACCCTTCAAGCCATTTAACGGTTGATACATCCAGGATATCGACAAAGGTGATGTTTTCAAACCTGAATTCGTCGGATGCGCCCATATTCATGAACGCCGTCATCCCTTGATACACCAGTAAAGATATCGATAGCAGCAACAAAATGAGTCCGAGCAAAGCAAAAATTGACATTGCAAATGCCTCCTGGTTTTCCTAACCGCCGGCGGACCAATCTTTTTCCAATATCTGCAAAGCTTTTTTGAGCACCTGCTGCGGTGGAATCTGTTTTAAACACAGATTGTCGCCATCGCAAGGGGAGTTGCGATGGTTATATGCTGTGAGGCAGGGTGAGCAGGGCAGGGGATTGTAAAACAGGGTCGCCTTGTCGTCCGCCGGGCCATAAAGGTCCGGGGTTTCAGGTCCGTAAAATATGATGGTCGGCACCGGTGTCAGGGCGGCAAACTGCCCCGGACCACCATCGTTAGTGATTAACAGTTCGCTAAACTGAAAGATGAGCATCAATTCCTTCACCGTGCGGGTATACCCGGTTAAATCGATGCAGGCCGGATGATTGCAATCGGATAAAATCGTGGCTGCCAGTGCCTTGTCCGCTGCCAGCCCGACAATACCCACGGCATAGCCTTTTTTTATCAATTCGCCCGCAACCTGGCTGTAATAATTGCGCGGCCAGGCCCGGATGGGCAATATGCCACCGCCCGGATAAATCAAAACCAATTTTTTTCCGGTTATGGCCTTAAAATCGGTCTGCAGCTGCGTCTGCATGGCTTGAATTTCAGCCTGTGCAAAGTCGATCACCGGTGCTTTCAAATTGTTGTGTCCCGCAGATTGCTTGACCGTCGGGGTGCTGACCGAATCAATCGCGGAGACCAAATTGAGAAATTGGCGTGACATATGATGGTAGGGATTGAACAATACCGGTCGATTGATGAAGCTGCCGCGATACAGGCCTTCCTGGGTGTGCGGATGAAATCCGACGCGAATCCGCGCACTGCTTAAAAATGAAAAAAGGCTGCTGATCCTGGCAAACAGTTCACAGTCGATGACAACATCAAGCTTCAGTTTACGAATATGGCTGAGCGCACGCAGGCAATCGACCGCAAAGACCCCAAAAGATGTATCGCGGATGGTTATAATTTTTTCAGGCGAGGTGACATCGAGCAACGATAAGACCTCTTTGTTTTTGTCAAATAAAAGCCCGTAGAGCTCAGCTCCAGGGTAGCGCCGTTTGATCTGCTGGAACATGGGGTAGGCCAGAACCAGGCTTCCCATCTCGGAGAGCAAAATGACCAGAAACTTTTTAGGCTGAAAGCCGTCATCCTCATCTTTGCTTTTGCGGTGAAAAAGGGAAAAGATTCGGCAGATCAATGCGCCGACATACCGATCCACTTTGCGTTGAAATTCAATTTCCATTTATTTGACTCTGTTCAGATGATCGAGGGATTGATAATCCGAAAATTTCGACCAAATGCGTCACATGGTGATGTCTCTGTGGGTTGTAAAAAAATGTTTCGTTTCTCAAACCTTTATTTGGTCACCGCTTATAGAAATTATTTTGCAGCGCGGTGCAACTCCACCAATGTTGCTCCCCAGCCGCCGGCCTCGGGGGGCGCGTCACAATATCGCCGGACGGACGGGTTTTTTGCCAATATTTGATGCACCTGTCTTTTCTGAATACCCTTGCCTTTGCCGTGGATGACGCGCACAGAAAATATACCCGCTTTAATACATTCAGAAAAATACTCCTGCAATAGGTCGGGGATATCCCGGGGTCGAAACGTATGCAAATCTAGCACATCTTCAATGGGTATGTGAATGGGTTCCATGATCGATCGCACGGTCGATTTTTCTGCCGGATGCCACGGTTGTTGATCTTGTTGTTATGAATGATATAGATTAGCAGAGACATCACATAAACACAACATCTGCGACAAAACGCAGCATGCGGCGATTTGCAACGCCGTTGGCAATTAGCGACAGCGCTTTCAAACTATCATTACATCATATCAGGGTATTGAATAATGAATAACCGCTTCATCGGTTTGCTCATTTTTGCCTATCTATTGGGATCCATACCATGGGGTCTGATTTTGACCCGTGTTTTTGCCCGAGATGATATCCGGCGAAAAGGCAGCGGCAACATCGGGGCCACCAATGTGACTCGGGAGGCCGGGATCCTGCCCGGTTTTTTAACATTGATCGGAGACGTTTTAAAAGGCGCTTTGCCGGTTTTGCTGGCACGCTCCGCTTTGGGTGCTGCCGAAGGACCTGGTGACGGTTATCTGGCAACCGTTGCGCTGGCCGCGTTTTTAGGTCATCTTTTTCCCGTGTATCTGAGGTTTCGTGGCGGTGGCAAAGGGGTGGCTACCGCCGCCGGATGCTTTGTCGTGATTTCGCCGACGGCAGTATGGGTTGCATTGGGCATTTTTTGCATCGCACTGTGGGTTGCCCGGCGGGTTTCCGTTGGCTCATTGTGCGCCGCGGTTGCACTGCCAATAGCAATTTGGGCAGACACCGGTTCAATGGTTATGACCATCGCCGCAGGCGTGTTTGCGCTGCTGATATGGTTGCGCCATCACGAGAACATTAAAAGACTTTTGGCCGGCACCGAACCCCCTTTTACAGTGCGCAAAGATCCCTCTGACAGATGAATTTTCTACTATCCGGTTTGTCCCGCCAATGGCGGGATTTAGCCTGTTTGGCCCGTTAAATGAGGATTGCATCCAAATCTAATAATCCGGCAAACGGGCTAACTGTTAACGGGCTCAACCCATGAACCTAAAGGGTATCTTTGACATAGCGAATACCCAAATATTGCATGCAAATTTCAGGTATTAGGTGATGCGCATCCAAACATACGTAATCACACCGGCCAAAATAAACTGTGTTTCAAGTAAAAATTCGAGTCGAATGCCTGGAAACATTTGGGCCCGTTCATAGGCCAATATCGTCAGGGTAATGAAAATTGGGCACAGCACCAATGCAAACCCTAATGTCGAGGTCAGCTGCGCAGCGCTTAAAAAGACCAATGCCACCATCAGGATCAGCAAAGTTATTTTAAGGAGCCGCATCGAACGTTTCTCCCCCAGGAGAATCGGTATGGTCTCTTTGCCCACCAACCGATCACCTTGCATATCGAGTATGTCAAAAAATGCGGTTCTGACAAAAACAATGCCGATGGCCCATATCGCCACCATCACGTTCATCCAATTGAGGGTGCCGAATTTCGACAACGGTGGCAGGACTGCCGTAACAATTCCCCAGGCCATCGCAATTAGAAGCGTTTTAGAACCAGGGATATCTCTTATTCTGCGATATTTTGCGCCTGTCAGCCACGGAGGGATCAGCTTCAGGTTGTATGAAAGGCCCAATATGCTCATGATCAGCAAGGCCAAAAACGGAAATATCCCGATGCTGGAAGCGATGACCAGACCGATGCCGCCTGACAGCGCTGCCAATACGGCCAACAGGGTTTTGTGGCGATCGTAAAATTTGGCCCGGTTGGGGTCATTATATCGATCGGCACGGGTATCGGTCAGGTGATTAAGGATATGCATGGATTGGACATAAAGCATGGAAATTAAAATATAGGGAAAGGTCTGGTAAATACCCTGCAATTTGTTACAGGCATAGCAAAGGGCGCCGGCTCCAATGGCAACATACACATTGGTCAATAACAGTGTCCGCTGAATTTCAAATGCCACCCGCCGCCAGCCTTGTTTGCGTTTGAAAAGCAGCGCCTCCAGGGCCCGGTACACTTTTTTAATCACCCAGTTGGGGGTTGAAGCGCCGGCGGTAATGCCGATCTGGCTGGTGTCTGTCAATTTGTGTAGATCAAGGTCGGCAAGATCTTCCTCGTTTTCGATATGAAAAGCGGGCTTGCCGGCCTGACGGGCAATGTCGACCAATCTTTTTGTATTTCCACTGCTGCGACCACCCACCACAATGACTGCATCTACCGATTCAGCCAATCGCTGAACTTCTGCCTGGCGGCGCTCGGTGGAGTCACAAATGGTCTCAAACACCTTATAGTGCGAATGGCTGTCTGTGGCCCAGTTTTTAACCGCTTGCCATAAATGAGTGTTCAGCGTCGTTTGAGCGACAATGATCGCATTTTCAAATTCAGGCAGGGCTTTTAGTTCGTCTATATTTTTAACCACATAACTTTTGTCTCCGCCGTAACCCCGCAAACCAACAACTTCCGGATGGTTTCTGTCTCCGACAATGATTGAAGCAAATCCTTTCCTGGCATGCTTTTTTATGATGGTCTGCACCCTGATTACCCGCGGGCAGGTCGCATCAATCACCTTGAAACCCACCTCTTGAAGTTGGTCTTTTGTCCGGGGCGGTATGCCATGGGCCCGGATGAGCATGGTTCCCGAGCCCTCCGGTGGGGGCTCATCATAAGCGGATATGCCTTTTTCTGCTAAAATCTCTAAAACCTGCGGATTGTGAATCAAGGGGCCAAAGGTTGAAATAGGGTGCTGGTGCTCTTCTGGCGCATCAAGCACCATTTCAACCGCGCGGCGGACGCCCATGCAAAATCCGGATGTTTTGGCGATTACGATTTTCATCTCAAAGCTTTTTAATTTTCATGCGATGTCGTCGCTGTTTTTTTGACAATCGGCGGGCAGGCCCTTTTTTCTTAGTTGTGGGGGTCCAGCCACTGAAATCATCCGTCTCTCCATCTTTGTGGTCCAGGTGGGCTGCCATGTCGACCTTAGCCTCAAATTGCGGTGAACTAATGGTAGCTGCACCGCAGGAAGCAGCGAAATTGATGATGTCGCGATCCGAGCTGACCACCAATGCTTTTTCGCGTTGTTTGCGCACCATGCGTTTGATCACATCGTCAGCCGATGTTCCCCGGGGTGAAAACTGCACCGAGATCCCTTTTTGCCGGTAATGTTGCTCTGAGAAATTCGGACTGTTTTGACCATCAAAAACCACCGTTATGGGATGTGACTTAATTTTGCGGTAAGTGGCCAGCATATCCACAAGCGCTTCTCGGCCCAGCAGGATGTCTCGTTCATCCAAACGGCTAAGGAATGCGGATTGCCGGATAAGATTATATCCATCAATGATAATATGAAGTGACATTTAGCTCGTCAATGTTTGCAGGCGGCTAGCGTGGGGTTTGCTGCAGGTTTTTGATCAGACGGTCCAGATCATCATTACTGTAAAATTCAATTTCGACTCTACCTTTCAAGCCGCGTCGCTTAATGGTGACTTTGGTACCCAGATGGCGTGAAAGATCTTCAGCCAGGGTCAGCAGATAGTGATTCTCAGCGCTTTTCCTGCCCACTTTTGGCTTTTTCTTTTCATCCTTTAATACCCGAACGAGATCTTCGGTTTCCCTGACGGATAAGCCCTTTTTTAGGACGGCACGCCATGCGGTCAGCTGCTGGGTGGAATTTGTCGCCCCCAGCAGTGCTCTGGCGTGACCCATTGTGAGGGCGCCTTCCTGGATGCTGGTTTTAATGGCATCGGGTAGCTGCCGCAAGCGCAAAAAATTAGCAACCGCCGAGCGGCTTTTTCCCACCCGGGTTGCAGCTTCATCCTGGGTGAGGTGAAATTCGGATATCAGCCGATGATAGGCTTCGGCTTCCTCGATGGGATTGAAGTTGGCGCGTTGAATGTTTTCAACAATTGACAATTCCAGCAATTTGGATTCACCGATCACCTTAATGATAACCGGCACCTGGGTCAGACCGGCCATTTTTGCTGCGCGCAAGCGTCTTTCCCCGGCTATCAGCTCAAACCCATCATTTTCTTCCCGGACCAAAAGCGGTTGCAGGATACCCTGCTCCTTTATCGATCGACTTAGATCTTCTAATTCGGCATCGGGAAACTGCTGTCGCGGTTGATATCGGTTGGGCTGAATCCGATCTATATCGCAGTAAAAAAAATCCTTGGGAGGTTCCGCTGCTTTTTCAATATCCGGGATAAGTGCCCCCAAGCCTCTTCCCAGAGCCTGTTTTTTGCGTTTGGCGGTCCCAACGGTAGACTTTGTAATGTCGTTTTTCTTTTGCATTTGTTCCCCAGCAACCTTCAATTTTAACAAGGACTTGTCAATGCTTATCGAATGAATCTAAACAAAACCGTTCTTTCCCCTAAACCAATAACGAATAACCAATAACACCCGATTGGGCGCGAATTTAATCGGGGATACCGTTTGTTTCCAGTATTTCTCTGGCTAATTCAAAATAGCTCTGGGCACCAGCTGACGTCGCATCATAAAGCAAAATGGGCTTGCCGAAACTGGGCGCTTCGCTCAGACGGACGTTGCGGGGAACCATTGTTTTAAAAACCAATGCCTCAAAATATTTTTCGGCCTCTGCTGCGACCTGGTAGGCAAGATTGGTACGTTTATCAAACATGGTTAATAATATTCCAGCAATGTCTAAATCAGGGTTTAGATTACGCTTGATCCGATTGACGGTATTCAGAAGTTGCCCCAGGCCTTCAAGGGCATAATATTCGGCCTGAAGCGGGATAAGCACTGAATCCGCTGCTGTGAGGGCATTAATTGTCAACAGGCTCAGGGACGGGGGGCAGTCGAGAAAAATGTAGTCAAAGGCCTGGTTGAGGCCAGATATCAAATTTTTAAGGGCTTTTTCTCGGTCGGGGTTGGACATCATCTCAACCTCAAACCCGATCAACTCCACATCAGAAGGAATCACTTTCAGGGTGGCAATCTCACTATCTACGATCAAGTTCGCGGCGCCTGCCCGACCCAACATACCGTGATAAAGCGTTTTTTCAAGTCGGGATCTATCAATACCCAGGCCTGAAGTGGCATTTGCCTGCGGGTCACAGTCGATAAGCAACGTTTTTTTTTCCGAAACGGCCAAGGCTGCCGCTAAGTTAACAGCGGTTGTGGTTTTGCCGACGCCCCCTTTCTGGTTGGCGATACAAATGATTTTAGCCATAATCCGGATGCTCTAACATAAAAAGCGGGGTTTGAAAAGAATTTTAAACTATGCCATTGAGAACCCGTCAGTCAATTTAAAATGATTGCTCAGCAATGAACAAGGTAGGATTATAATTATTAAATTTTTATTTTATATTGGTATGTTAACGTATTTACGGTATGGAATGCAGGTTAAAAAACAGATATCTGATGACAACACGCCAACGTGCCAGTACACCATCGCGCCAAGTTCGTTTTACGCCAATAGATCGGAGAGCCTTGTTTTTACCCACTTAGATGCTATAATACCCAAATCCTATTAACCGGACATATCAGAAATCAAATGTTTCAAAAACTCATATCCATCTTTTCCATCGCCATTTTCTTGTTGGCACCTCTGGGCACGCAGCTTTCTTCCGGTCTGACTGTCAGCGAAGAGGAGAAAATATCCCGCTCGATCGTCCGGTATATTTACAGACATTTTGAGATTATCGACGATCCGGTCATAGTGGACTACGTCAACCAGGTTGGCAACCGGATCGTTTCTGTCATAGAAGAACCTCTGTTTAAATATAGATTTCATGTCATCAATGTTGATACATACAATGCATTCGCTATCCCGGCGGGTTACATCTTCATTAACAGCGGCTTGGTGGCAGCAATGGACTCTGAGGACGAGCTGGCAGGTATTCTGGCACATGAAATCGCCCATGTGAATGCGCGTCACATTTCGCAGAAAATCGAAATGTCCCGAAAAATCGGCTGGGCCACCCTGGCAGGCATGGCCGCCGGTGTTTTAATTGGTGCTGCCGGCGGAGCAGAGGCCGGCCAGGCGGTGTCTCAGGGCAGCAAGGCGGCCAGTGCGGCCGCCCAACTGTCCTATAGCCGCGACAACGAGATACAGGCCGATCAGCTGGGACTGATCTACCTGAACGATGCCGGTTACGACGGCAACGGCTTGCTAAAAATTTTAAAAAAGATGCGAACCAAACAATGGTTTAGCACCGAACATATTCCCACTTATATGCGGACGCACCCCGCCATTGATGATCGCATCACCTATCTGGATTCCCAACTGGCCAGTGCGCCCAAAGGCAAGCGGCCGGGGGCGCAAGTGAACCCTGACGATTTCATGCGAGCGCACACCTATCTGATTGCGCAGTACGGTGATGAAAATTTGGTGTTAACTTATCTGGAAGCCCAGGTCAAAAAACACCCCGAAGATCCCATGGCGCATCATCGCTACGGACTCATCCTGGCCCGGGTCGGCCGCAGAAGCGAAGCGATCAAACATCTCAGAAAGGCATTGCAAAAGCGCGCGTTTGATCCTTATATGCTAAGAGATGTCGGCCGGGTTTACTATTTAGACGGGCAATTGGAGCAATCCTTGAAAATGCTCAAAACTGCCCGCAATATGATGCCGGATGATGCGGATTGCAGTCTTTACCTCGGTCAGACTTATATGGCTATGGGCTTATATGATGAGGCCTCTCCTGTCTTGAGAAGCGTCATCGAACAGTATCCCCGTTATACCAAGGCTTACTACATTCTGGGACAAAGCCTCGGCAAGCAGGGCAACCTGGCCGACGCCCATTACTACCTGGGCGTCTATCATACACATAAGATGGATTACAAAACAGCCCTTGTTCAATATCGGCGTGCATTGAAGTATACCCAGAATGCTGAAAGGCGGTCCACTATCGAGGAGCGCGTAAAAAAGCTCAAAAAAATTGTGGCCAAGCAGCTTAAAAATCAAAAAGGTTAACTGGGTATTTATCCGGAAAGGTTTGCGGTTCAGTTTCGGTGGGCATTAATTGCGGTCAAAATGGGAGAACTGCATCGAAAAGGTGCCCCGACCCTGGGTTGCTGAGCGCAGGTTGGTTGAGTAACCAAACATTTGAGAAAGCGGAACGGTTGCATTGATTACCTGAGCCCCTCCTTTATGTTCAATGGACTCTATTTTACCGCCCCGGGCGTTCAATTCACCGATGACATCACCAATAAAGGCTTCAGGCACAAATATTTCGGCCGTCATAATCGGTTCCAACAAAAACGGACTGCCCGAGTTCATGGCGTCCTTACAGGCCATGGAGGCACTGACGGTATAGGCCAGCTCAGTTGCCAGAGATTCCTTATAATTGGCCTTGATGAGTTTGACCTCGACATCCACCACC
Organism: Desulfobacterales bacterium; assembly: GCA_030066985.1. Taxonomy (NCBI): domain Bacteria; kingdom Pseudomonadati; phylum Thermodesulfobacteriota; class Desulfobacteria; order Desulfobacterales; species Desulfobacterales bacterium. The sequence continues at coordinate 39,650 of JASJAN010000034.1, read as the reverse complement.
GGATATCCCATCATCGACCCGCTTTCAAAAGATTCCCAGACACCTTTTTCAACTGCTGCGATAAACATCTCGGGCAAGATATCACTTGAGATAGCGGCGTCAAACATGTTGCCGGTTCCGCGCGGCAATGGCGTCATGCTGACAGATACTTCGGCGAAATGGCGTTGCCCGGCAATTTCTTTATCAAAAATGGTTGAGGCTGTCGCCGCTTTTTCTATGGTCTCTCGGTATACCACTTGGGGCTTGCCGACATTGACATTGGTGTGAAACTCACGCAGCATCCGGCTGATAATGATCTCCAGGTGCAATTCACCCATCCCTGATAAAATCGTTTGGCCGGTGTCTTCATCTTTGCGAACAATCAATGTCGGATCTTCCGCCATAAATTTGGCAAGAACCGTATCCATTTTTTCCTGATCTGCATGGGTTTTGGGTTCCACCGCAATGGATATGACGGGTTCATAAAACTCTATTTTCTCCAGCAATAGCGGATGATCTTGGTCGCATAATGTCTCTCCGGTGGATGAGCCTTTTAGACCGACAATACCGACAATGCTGCCCGCACCCGCTGTGCTCACCCGCTCCCGCCGATTCGCATGCATATTTAATATGCGAGCAATTTTTTCTTTTTCATTGCGAGCCGGATTAAACACCTCCCCGCCGGACTTAAGTTTGCCACTGTAGATGCGAACATAGGATAATTTGCGGCCGTCCATCATTGATACCTTAAAGATGAGGGCCGCCAGCGGTTCGGTATCTTTTGGGTGGCACTGAATGGCCTGACCGGATTCGGGATGCATCCCTTCAATCGGCGGAATGTCTATCGGGCTGGGCAGAAACTGAGTAATGGCATCCAGAAGCGGCTGAATGCCTTTATTTTTTAAGGCCGCACCGCATAACAGCGGAACCAGCTTCATATCAATGGTGGCCTTGCGGATGGCATCGAGCAATGCGCCCGTATCAACGGCTGATTCCGCCAGATATGCTTCCATAATGTCATCGTCAAATTCTGCCACCGTCTCGAGCAGTTTGTCGCGGTATTCTTCGGCTGTATCTGCCATTTCCGCTGGGATCTCCTGCTCCTCAAATTCTGCACCGAGTGTGTCGTCATCCCACATGATCTGCTTCATGTGGACCAGATCGATAACCGCCTTGAAGTTATCCTCCGAACCCACCGGCAGTTGTAAAATCAGTGGATGAGCCTTTAGGCGCTCTTCGATCATTTTGACGGTCCCCAAAAAATCAGCACCGATGCGATCCATTTTATTAATAAATGCCATTTTGGGCACTTGGTATTTATCTGCCTGTCGCCAAACGGTTTCAGATTGGGGTTCCACCCCCTCAACGGCACTGAAGACGCCGATCGCCCCATCCAGAACCCGTAAAGAGCGTTCAACCTCAATTGTAAAATCAACATGCCCGGGGGTATCGATAATATGAATTTCGGTATTGTGCCACTGGCAGGTGGTCACCGCAGAGGTAATCGTAATGCCTCTTTCCTGTTCATCGGGCATCCAATCCATTACGGCCTCACCGTCATGCACTTCACCGATTTTATGAGATCGACCGGTGTAATACAAAATCCGTTCGGTAACAGTCGTTTTACCGGCATCAATATGGGCGATAATACCAATATTGCGGATATTTCCGATTTTTGCGTTTGTCTTCATCTTATTAACAGCATATTCGCTTTTATCGGGAACTGCAAATCTATATGCCCGGCAAGGGTCTTAGCTTCCGTGCCGTTGATCAAAATTTTAACCGCCTTAATCTGCGGTACATTCAGTACCAGTGAATTGACAATCGAATAAATTGTCAGCCATTCGGAATGTATGCCGCCCGGGTGGTAATCTGCCACAGTCAAAGTAAGATCCACAAAACAGATGCCTTCCTGTGTCACGAAAATCGCGCGGATGGCAGTTGCCGCCGGAAGGGTGCGCACCAATCCCTGTTGTGGGCCTTTGATCAAAGCATCTATGATACTTCTGGCAAAAAACTCAGGATCTTGCGGACTTTTCAGAACACGATTTTCAGCCATAAGATATCGGCTGTCTTTATCCGCAAAATACAAGTGAACCGGCCTATTTTGTGAGCGTTCCATCGCCGTCGGCCGCATGGTTTGTTGGTTCTTTGGCCGATTTTGCGTATCATTTGGACCCATCACCAGCAGTAAAACGATTCCTACAATCGATGCAAATGCTAGAAATCCGATATACCGTTTATTCATCATGATGCCAGCGGTGTGACAGTTTCGGGTACATAAAATAGAACCCGATTTTTATGCCAATCAATGGCTGATGTCAAGCTTAACAGCCGGATACGATTTTGGTATGTGATCAGATCACTATAAAAAAATGCGGCGGTTCCAAGCAAGCGGTCTTGGGAAGAGGGGTTTTGAAAAGCTTATTGCCTTTTTTAGTTTTATGTTCCTTTAAAAGGCTTCTAATTCTCCAACATAGATTCTAAGGCAAAAAACTGATGGATCGACTGTTTTATAGCAATATCAAAGCATGTGGGTGATAACTCCAGTTCGTCCCAGGCATCTATATCCAAAGGAGGAGCAAAAAGCTCCCCGCTGGTTCCGATCCCGAGACCATTAGTGATAATATCGGCCAAGTGGACTAGTGTTGCTGTAATAGGCTGCGGAGCCTCGGAAGGATTGTGATGATAAAAAACATTGTTTTCTAGCGAAATGGGAAGTTTCCACTGTTTTATCAGAAGCTTTGCAACATGAGCATGATCATAACCCATAAAATCTTCTTCTACTTCACGCAATAATTTATTCGTATTCCTCGCCAACCCTAAAATATGACAAGATTCTTCTGGGTAATTACTGTACAAAATTAATCGACCTAAGTCGTGTAAAAGCCCCGAGACAAAGAATTGTTCCGTTTGAGGAATGCCCTTTTGAGTGGCCAACATCCTAGATATTATACCACATGCGATGCTATGTTTTAAAAACTGAAACATATCTACTATTTTTTTGGGGATTTTGTTAAAAGTGGTAAGAATACTTATGCCAAGAGCTAACGCGGCAATCTCTTTTGTGCCAATTAAGATTACTGCCGAAGATATTTTGTCTATTCTTGATTGTAAACTGTAGAATGTCGAATTAACAAGTTTAAGCAGCATTGCTGTTAAACTTGGGCTTTTTTGCACAACCTGAGCGATATCGTCAGCTGTTGAACGTGGATTGGTGATGACGTCATTTAACTCGATAACTATTGAAGGCATTTCAGGTAAATTTATATCTTCCAAAGCAAATTTTATAAGTTTTTCTTTATCAAAATTCTCTGAAGTAATGTTCTGATCTAAGCTTAAATCTGAGTCGGAATTGAAGGAATTGTATTCAGTTCTGAACAAAACAGATATCCGAAATATCTCTTCGATTGCAGGGTGATCACAATCGTTGTGGCGAAACACCTGTTGCGTTATCTCTTTTGATTTTTTGTACTGTTCCGAATTATAATCAGGCTTAATATTTCTTTTGTCACCATTATCTCCACAAATATTTACCTCTGTAACACCCCAGATCTTAAATACCCTGAAATGCTCTGGTTGGATTGTCTTACCTTTCCCTAAAAGGAGTTTGCCACTAAGATCTCTGACCTCATCGGCTAACACCATACCGGGTTTCAGCTCGTTAAGGTGAATTGTTCCCATAGATTTTTTGCCTCCAAATAATCAATATAATTCGTGAACATTCTTTAGACGGACTATCAACTCATTGTGGTCATTTTCGACAACTTTAAGGAAGGTATCCAGATCAGGTGTTCTATTACCATCGAAAGAAGTAACCGCTCCGGCAAATTGGACTTTTAAGTCGAACCCATTTACTGTAATTGGTCCATCATGTAGAGACTTTGTGAGCCTTCGCAATGCAATTCTGGCATTCTCTTTTTCAGTCATTGGAAGAAGAACCACCAGAATGTTTTTAGTTAAAATTCCAATCAGATCCGCATTCCTTAGACTTTTTATTAATTCACCCATGACGGTCTGATTAATTTTCCGTCCACTGAGCTTGCCTATAGGAATCGGTTGATTGGGTACTATCTTAATGATTGAAAATGTGATGACCGAAAATGGGGTATCATATCGATTTGAACGGGATATCTCTTTTTCGATGAATAAAAGTGTGTTTTGATGTGTCAAAATTCCGCTCGGAAGGGCTTTGCGATTTTTCCTTGTCGCCTTTTTTTTGTTTATCCATTTAATTTTCTTAAATATTTGGCGAATATTATTTTCATCGATCTCACCGTTTTGAACGTCTTTTCGCACTCGTGATAAAATATGGTGCAACTCATCGCCTTCATCGACACTTTCTTCTAAAATTTTGAAAATCGTTGTTTGCCCGATAATTTCAGCGGGTGTAGCCGATTTTTGCTGGAGTTCCCATTCTTTTTTTAGCTTATTAAAGCACTCCTCCATACGTGCCATTAGTTTTTTCTGAACGCCCTCTAAGACTTCATCGTCTATGCCTTTTTTGTCTAATCTACTGACGATATCAGATTCTACATTAGCAATGACTTTTTTGATATGATTATCATTTGTATCACCGCCTGGATTAACCGTATCCAAAACGATCTTGGACCCAATACGTTCGATATAGTCGACAAGCAATTCAGTCAGTATCTTATCATCACCAGTTCCCTTGCGAAGCTCCGCGGCCAAATAAATAAGTTCAGCGGCACTTGAAGGATCTTTTTTAAATTCTTGGATAAGATCCTCTGGGGCCAGACCAATTTCCTCTGCACTTTTTTGAAAAATCTTTGTGAGTTCTTCATCATTCAATTCTTTACCAAGGGCATCCAACAGGCCCAGAAATTCTGATGATGACATGCCTTCCTCATTCAAAGCGTTTTTGAGTAAAGGCAGCAGCCTCTTTAGCTCAGTAGGCTCGGGAAGCATTCGCCGAATTATCTGAGCCAGTCGTTCAACGGATATTTCACCTTTTTGATATTCACTTCTTACCAGTTGAATCAGGACCTGGTCTGTAAGAGCATTTGCTTCATCTATAATTTGCTCTTCATTTTCATATATCACACCTAAAGTCTTTTGGGTCTGTATCCCTTTAATCAATTCATCGCGCATATCAGAGACTGCATAAGCCAACTCCGAAAGATTGGTATCGCCAGCATTTTTTTGTATTTTTATTGCTTCATCTCTGATGCGTGCGATCTGATTAGCGATAACAGGTCCTCCAGAGACAACAGGTCCACCTTCGACAAGAGGTTCACCAGTGGTAATTTGCCCATCAATCGGAACAGGCACACTTTGAGTGGATTGTGCTTGAATGTCCTTTGCTATTTCATAATCCTTACTGATTAAATCTTTAGAAAGTTTAATAGGATCTTCAATTAAGTTTTTCAAAGAAAACGTTTTTTCGATCTCTTCCATCAAAGTACTTTCGGTCATCATATTTAAGACTTCACCGAACATTTGATCGGAAGATGTGTCGCCTGAATCCTTAGACTTTTGCTTCAGATCTTCTTTTGAAACAATTTCATCGTCAGCCGTCATTCTTTTTAAAAAAACATGATTAACTTTGACTTTAGATACTGACATGTCTGCCAGTGCATTTTGCATTAATGATGCTTTTGGGAAACTTGTCGGATCAACAAATATTTTAACAAAGCTTTTCAGGTCTGCCTCAGCCACCCCTTTTTCAAATGATATTGATTGAATACCCAATTTTTTGAAATGAGCAGCCAGTCTGGCTGTATTTAGCCGATTATCGAAGGGTTCTTCCTCTACAAAAAAATCTTCCCGATTAAGTATAATGGATACCGGCGAAAGAAAGTTCAGGCCTTCAGAAACGGTTGCAAAAACCTCCTGAATGGATTGTTTCGTGAATTGGTGATCGATTTTATACATGGATGCACGATTATACATAATCGCAAAAGCTCTGCCGATTCTTTCAGAAATTTTATTCGGAAATTTTGATTCTGTCATAATATAGATAGCTCTGTGTTGCTATTAAAGATACGTTTGGTGGTACCATTCGATCTCGGATTTAAACTCCTGACAATTATTATACCTATTTTCAGCTTCATATTTGATTGCTTTGCCAACAATTATATCCAGTTCTTGTCTTAGTGAAGGATTAAGCTCGGAAGGTTTTTTTTTGAAAAAACCCTCTTTATTTAACAATTTATATTCTAAAAGCGCATCGGGTGAATCAAACTTGGGTAAGGGAAGATTCGGCACCAACATCTGAAAAAGCATAATGCCGATGGCGTAAATATCGCTGCGCGCACCCCTTGTTTCACCAATAATTTGCTCCGGTGCCATGTATAAGGGAGTCCCTAGCATCATAGAATGATCTTCCTTTTCTTCGCGCAGAACTTTGGCAACTCCAAAATCCGTGATGATGGGTCGGTGACCATGTTTTTCAATTAAAATATTATCCGGTTTAATGTCTCGATGGATGATATCCTGCTGATGCGCATAGTTGAGTGCATCCAGAATCTGGGTAACGAATTGAATCGTCTGTTTTAATGGAATTAAGCGTTTAGAAGGCAATACTTGTTTTTTGGCAATGTTCAACAGTTGAGTCAGCGAGAAACCCTGGATTAGTTGCATGGTAAAAAAAAGAAATTCCTTGGTTTCACCGACCTCGTAAATTGGAATAATATTCGGGTGTGACAATATGGCAGCAGATTCTGCTTCTCTCTGAAAAAGCTCTGCACTTTTACTCGTAAGACATGATTTCGGTAAGATTTTTACCGCAATTCTGCGTTTTAGTGTCTTTTGAAAAGCGACAAAGACAACAGCCATACTGCCCCTGGCCAATTCTTTTAAAATAATTGAGGTTCCAATCTGCTTACCGATTATAGTATCGGAGTTATATGACGCCATCGTAGTCATTACTTTATCCGTGAAACCGACTCAAAGTTTCCAATAGATCTGCTGTATCCCATTAAAAGGGTAGCCTTGACATTAATATCGGTAACTTCCTAAAATCCTTGATACAAAATATTAAACATTAGAGTGCTTAACTTAAACTTGATTAAATATCCGTATTAAATGTTTTTAAGGAAAAAGTTTAACGAGGCAGGTATGGATCAGAGGCGATGAAGCTGGGTGCATGCAAGGTCTTAATGATATTATAAATATTGATATTCTATATATAATTTAGTCACGTAATTAAAAACTGAAGTTTTGTTGAACCAACTGAAATTATATCCAGTTTCTCGAGTTTAATAGATTTCTTGATCGGTTTATTATTGAGTCGCGGTTTGGATAGCCCTTCAACATAGTTAATATACCAGCCGTCAGGCAATTTATTGATAACTGCGGATGTTTTGCCAATAGCAAAACCTTTAACCGGGATATCTGATTGCGGATCTTTTCCAATTCTAACTGACTTGTCATTCAGTTCTATGTCTTTTTTCCTTTCAGATAAATAAGTCAATTTACAGGACGGCTGAATGGACTCTTTAGCATTGCTTTTGTTCGACACAATAACATCATCGATTTTCTCTTTACTTTTTTTTATTAATTCTCGATACTTTTTAGTATCCATCTGCATCGTTTTGTTAATTGCATTTGATTGTTTTTCAATTCCTTTGACAATCTTTGGATTTGAGAATTTTAAGTCATGCTTGGCGATTGAAATTTTGTCACCATCATTAAGCCAATAGGATTTGATTAGCCGGTCATCCACAAATGAGCCGTTTTCACTATTGAGGTCAACATATAAAAATCCGGTCCCATCTGATTCTATTTTGGCATGTTGATTCGAAACGGCAAGGTTATCTATGACAATATCATTAATTTTGTTCCGGCCGACGAGTAAGGTATCACCTTTGCTGATTTGATAATTTGCTAAAATTTTATCTTTAAATATTAGAGAGATTGTTGGCATTTTTTAGGACTCTTTAGATTTATATTTTCATAATATGTAAGAAACCTGACATTTATCCCTTCTTTATTATCGGAGCTATTAGTGGAAATCTTTAGTGTTTAATCACAACTTTTATGTGCCAGTTGATTGAATCACCAAATATTCGTATAAATGTGGATTAGTCGACATAAGTATTCGATATTATAATTATATAAATAAAACCAGTGCCATTTTCTGGTGGCCGAAGTATAAGAAGGTACTTACGGTTTCTATCTCATTTGGGTCGATTGACGTGGTTAACCTCCCAGAGCCATAGTTTCGGTCACCATCTTTTCTACTGTGCTTAGCATTTTTTTTAATTTTTCCTGAGCCTCTCTGGACAACTCCTTCCAATCAATAAAAAAATCATTCCCTATTCCCTTATAGTCATCATAGAAAACATGGCGGTCGCTCACAATACCCAACTCGCTACCATCTTTGAGCCTGATAATTATTTCGTTTGAAAGTCCCATCTTATTTTCATTCTCCTCTGTGCACCTAATTTGTTTAGAGTAATTTGAAGGATGGAGTCGGCGAATCATCCATCCTTAACATCAACCAGAGTCTGAAAAATAAACATTATTATTCCTTATTGCCGGATTCTTCAGCGTCAACAGGGTTGGTTTTCGGAAAACATTCGTAGTGTAGCGTATCTTTTTTGTCATCATATTTGTAGGACCAGCCAATTATTAGAAGGCCTGTCCAGCCTAAAAGAAGAAAAAGAGCACCGATATACATCAGCGTATTCAAAACAAATCCTTGTTTGTTAGAAAATTCAAGTTAAAAAAAGTGATTGTTATATCAGCTAAACCGGTCCATCAATAACCATAGAACTACTAAAACAAGAAATGCAGTGACTATTGACAGCACCGTATGGAGAAAACTTATCATATCTGACTATAATGATTTATATGGTATCTACGTGTTCTCTGTAAATTCCAGTTATCGGTACAATTTCTCTTATTTGTTTTTAAAGCTGGGATAACAAATTTTCCCCTCTGTACTGATATTTGACCAATTGATATATAAATTTTAAGTACTGTGACTTCTAATTGGTATGGCCTATTTGTTGCTTTTAAATTTTGGCCGTTCAAAGATTATTAATGCTTTTGTACAAATATCGGCGGGATATAGGTTAAACTTGAGATAGAATTTCCACCAAAGTTTCGATTGGAGGCACTTTTGAAGACGAGACAAAGCAGCCCACACTTTCTAAACCATTTCCTTTTATATGACAATAAAGAGAGCAAGATTTTGCAAACAGGGGTGTAAAAGAGCCGCAGTTTAATTCTAAATTTCAATGTTGATCCGATCAACACTGGATGTTTGCATCTTTAAAATACATTCAGTCATTTTTAGTTCAATTAAAAGGTTTGCCGGTGGAGTCATTCGATTTAATTGGTAAAGTGCAAGTCTATAGCGCAAATGCATTAAGTATTCGTGGATTTCAGAAACGGGTCTTTCTTCTCTATGGGGCATATATCAATTTTCGGATTTAATACAGCAAACTTTAGAATAAAAAAGACAATTTCATCTCAAGGAGAAACAAAATCATTAAACAGGGATTGACATTTGCGTGTATTTTTATGTAACAGAGTACACGCAATAAAGAGGCCAACTATTCGCTCGATTTATAGCTTTCAAAATTGAAAGGATGTCTATTCGCGCGGTTTTATTGACAGCTTATTAGATCGCTGGAGGGTTTCCCGTTAGCAACTGGTGAGACAGTCACACGGTTCCCCCCCTCTTGTTTAACTTCATACATCGTTAAATCAGCACGATGCACAAATTGCTGATTTCCTTCATTCATCTGATTCCCAGCTATACCAATGCTTAGAGTAACTTTTGATATTTTAATTTTATTGACCACAAAAGATTCATTTGCGAATTTAGATAATATTCTATAAGCTACAAATTTAGCCTTAATTGCCGTTGTTTCTGACAATGTTAAAGTAAACTCTTCTCCTGCAAATCGATAATGGGATGTCAAAACCCAGAATTTACAGATAGTCGAGCCACGCCAATTTGCTCAGTGATAAATTTATAGTTAGTCTTAGAAATTTACATTAGAAAGGATTTAAAGGCAGAGTCGCTAGGCTCTGCCCTCTCAAATTTTCAAATGCTGTTTGCCATATTCGTATCATATCTGTAAAATTGCCAAAGTGCAGATACTCACTATATATCAGTACTTGCATGGCAAACTTCTTTTAAATGCTTGAAACTGAAAAATATCGAGACAGGGTCATATGCAAATGGATTCGAAAGTTATAATCGATAAAGAAAGACGATCCGAACCCAGACGAACGAAACTAAGAAATTATCGTATTGAAATCAAGTTCGTCGGCCAACCAATTTATCAATTCAGAGTAATAAATGTAACTGCTAAAAGTGCAGGGCTTTTGATAAAAGATAATTCTGCTTTTTTGAAAATGATCGAGGTAGGCCAGATTGTGGAGGCTGATTTTATATCTCCCAAAGGCACGGCTCCTTCTGGATTATACAAGGCTGAGATTAAACATATAACGAAGCAGGACATGCTAGAGCACAGGGGGCATCATTTAGTAGGGCTATCGATACTGAAAAAAATGGATAGCTAATTGTTTCAAGGAGATTCTAAAATTTTCGTTGAGTTTAAAAAGTATGAAAATTTCAAATCAAAAATGCAGGTTCGATTTTAATCCTTTTTAGGTAGGTACCATTAACTTTTCCTCTTATTTTTATCGTCTGTCCTGCTTTTATATTATTTAAAAATGCAGTCTCTGTCCCATCTTTTGGATATAGCATTAGGTAAGTACCAGGTATTCCATCAGATGGCACTGTAACTATTCCAAAATAGTCTGACAGATAGGTAGCAACAAAAACCTGTAAATGCAGTTCTACGATTTTCCCTTCTAATTCTCCAATCTTATCCAACATTGCTTTTTTGTTTTTATTTTTTGCCCAATTACTCACATCAACTGTGGCAGCCCCAACACTCACAATCCTTTTTCTTTCTTTTTCTAATTTGCCCTTTGTCGGAATAGCCAAAGTACTCAAAAGAATTAACAGCAATAGGCCTATTACTATTTTTGGAAGAAAATCTTTTTTAATCGGCGAACCGCAATAAGGACAATTAATTTCTTTAGGAAATACAGGTTGTTGACAATTTTCGCATGGCTTAAATTTACTTTTTTGAAACATGATTATCCATCCTGAAGATAAGAAATGAAATAGTCATATTGATTGCTTTGCATGTTATAAAAGTTTTCGTATGATCAAATTATTAGATTATTTGTATGGTCTCCCATTTCCACTATCGGCGGTTTAATAAATTTCTTTAGAAAGCCAAAAACATAATTTTGGCTATGCGTTTCATCTTGGTCATTAAAGAACATGTCAAGTAAAATAGTGAGGAATGGATGACGGATCTTCGTTGTGCCAACGAATAAACAAATTATTTCCATTATAATTGTATTCTTTTACTAAATTCGCGATAAATTTTGTCACATGCTTTTCCATACCGATAAACTTTATTCCGGAGAAATATGTTCCAATAGATGTCTTTTTCGAATAAGCTAATCTACCTTTTACTTTGAAAAGATTCTTCTCTCTATCAATCGCTGCTAAGGCAATTACTCTTGATTCAATGGCATACACAGTTTGGAGTAGTATCCCGCCCTTGCTAATATCCATAGCGATACCCAAGCCTTGAGAAATAATTTTTCCATTTTCATCGAGTAAAAAGTAGGAAATCAGATTTTGTGTTTTGATCCTCTGATATTTTCTTTTCTCAACCGTATTGGGCTTAAAGACTTTAAAGATTTTGCCACAATTTGAGCACCTGACTTTTGATCCGGTGGGCTTGATAAGCCTGTCGTCTAATCGAAATCGGGATTCACATGATTTACACGGTATTATCATCGGTAACAATCTAAGGTCACAATGGAAGTGGAATAATAAATTATTCTAAATATTTGATTAGTTAATTATCGGCTTTTTCTTAAGAATCTTTAACTTAAACAATATCTTCCTTTTATCAGGCTTGCTAAAAGTAAATGAAAGGGTTAAAGAACTGAGTTATAAATAAATTATTCCCATTAGATGATCATGAGAAAATTATAAATGCATTGAAGTGATTAACAATAGAAGACTCATTGACCGGCTTATATAATTCAAGGTATTTTTACGACTAGCATAATAGAGAGATTAAAAAATCAGCTCGCTATTTACATCCAATATCTTTAATTTTTATTGATGTTGATAATCTGAAGGAAATTAATGACAATTATGGGCACATGATTGGGGATAAAATCTTAAGACTAATAGCAAAAAGGATTAAAGCTTCTCTCAGATCAAACGATTCTGCCTTGTGTATCCGCCATCTAAAAAATACCTGATCGAATTTATCAAAGGCTATTTCGGTGAAAATAAGCCGCTATTTAATATCAGGTATGTGGACGTCGAGGCTTTCCGCAATAGACTTAGGCACAAACCCCTACAAAGCACAATAAAGACCGCTCAGACGCCTCTGTGAACCGCTGTATGGCATGTATAAGGCATATGCTTGGTAAAAGCTGTTGAATGGGAAATGATCAAACAGAATCCCTTTGAAATGGGCCAAAGTTTAGTGTTCAAGGTAAATAATGAACGCGTAAGATATCTGTTTAAAGATGAAATTGACAGGCTTCTCGCTGAATGCTCAAGACAGTTGATTGATCTGTCGGCTAAAAATTCAAAAGCCAGGAGCGTGAAGAGGTCGGATGCTGACTATCTACGCTACTTTGTGGAATGTGCGATCAATACCGGTTTGCGCAAAAAGGAAATTTTAGGCCTTAAATGGAAACAGATCAGGGACGGGTTGATCTATCTGGACAAGATTAAGGGCAAGAAAAACGACAGGTGCCAATTACTAGCACACTTGCAGAGCTATTAAGGACTATCCGCAAAAAACCGGGATTCACATTTGAGTATGTTTTCGTATATCAGGGCAACCGCATTAAAGATGTCAAGACGGCATATAATGCTGCGCTGAAGCATACTGGGATAGTGGATGCGAATCTTCACACTCTGAGGCACACATTTGTGAGCCATTTTGTTATGCGTGGGGGAAGCTTGAAGGCCCTATAGGAAATATTGGGACACTCAAATATTAAGACTACGATGCGATATGCTCATTTAAGCCAAGAGTATGAAAAAGAGGCTGTCAAATTGCATTATGGATTGACAACCTCAAATTTTATGTCACTAATTCTGAAAAATCCGGCCTTCCTCAAAATCTGCAGCCAACAGTAGTCATGTAACCCACTGTTTTTTTATAAAAAAAAATGGTGGAGCTGATCGGGATCGAACCGACGACCTCATGACTGCCAGTCATGCGCTCTCCCAGCTGAGCTACAGCCCCACATGAGCGAAATTATTTAGCATTTGAATTTTTAGGTGTCAACAGTTATATTTAACGAATCGGGCGCGTTGGCGCTATTCGGTCGGCGTCTGCGATACTGTTTGGTGTTAATTGAATCGCGCAGACGATGGGTTGACAAAATTTGAAATAATAAATATTATTAAATGGTTATATGAGTGCTGCAGATGGTTAAATCACGCACGTCTGCAGGTGATGGAATGAATCTACCGGGAAAATGGAATGAAGCGACAAGCCATACCGCCAGGGGGTGTCACGGGTGAACCCGGCGCGGCAGATGTCTACAAGGAGTTTGACGCCACCGAGCTCTATTGCCCTAAATGCAAGCAGTCCGTACCGGTTCGCAAAAGGCTTCTGCTGGTCTTGCCCGAAGGCGATAAATACGAATATTTGTGCGCTTATTGCTCTGAGACAGTTGGGACCAAAATAGACAAGCAGGAAAGCCCATTAACCTTTATTTCCTAATTTTGTGCTTCCCTTCTTTTATAATTTCATGGTATTTTTTGTTAACAAAGGTTCATAGGTTCCCGACTTCGCTTTCGCAAGCTTTGCCGCGGCAAGCAGGGTTTAGGGGTTCAGTCTTAGCATAACCTTGAACGTTGAACGGGGAACTCTGAACCCACGAGGAGAAAAATTCAATGTTAAGTTTAATGCGCAAACATGCCAGCAGCTGGATCATTAAATTTTTGCTGGCAGCCATCATTGTTGTTTTTATTCCATGGGGTGTTCAACAATATACTTCCGGTCGCTCCAGCCGGGTAGCCGAAGTCAATGGGAGCATCATTACCCTGGATGATTACCGCAGCACTTACACCAATCTTGTTGAACAGGTGCGGCAGTCATTCGGCAACAATGTCAATGATGAGTTGATCCAAACCTTGGGACTGCCAAAACGGGCCTTAGATCAGCTAATTGACAGGGCTTTGATGCTGCAGGCAGCCGAAAAACTAAGCATCCAAGTATCAGATGATGAGCTGGCGCAATCCATCGGTAGCATCGGTGCTTTTCAAACCGCCGGGGTCTTTGATAATCAACGCTATCTGAGTATGCTCAGCCGCACGCAACTGACGCCTGAAGCGTTTGAGGTGCAGCAACGCGAAGCGATGGTTATCAACAAACTGCAGGGTTTTATTTCCGGCAATATCAAAGTATCGGATACCGAGGCGCAGCAGTGGTACAAATGGAACAATACCGAAGTCGATCTGGACTATGTTCTGATTGAACCGCAGCAGATTAAAAATATAAAACCGACGGCAGAAGAGATCCAATCCCATTTTGAAGCAAACAAAGAAAAGTATAAAACCGATCCTGAATTAAAAATTCGCTACCTGTATCTAAATCCTCAAAACTATTTGGACAAGCTGAAGATTTTAGAAGAAGATATTGCCGATTACTATGAAAGCAATCTGGATAAATTTAGAACCCCGCAAACCGTGCAAGCCCGTCACATATTAATGAGAGTTGATCAGAACGCCACACCTGAGCAAGTCAAAGATGCCCGTCAAAGAATCGAAGATGCTCTTAAACTGGCCAGAGACGGTCAGGATTTTGCCGAACTGGCCGCAGAATACTCAGAAGGCCCCACCAAATCAAAAGGTGGGGACCTAGGTACATTTCGTCGGCAGGACATGGTCAAGCCGTTTTCGGATAAGGCTTTTTCCATGCAGGCCGGTGAAATCAGTGAGCCGGTGCGCACCGATTTTGGCTGGCATATCATTAAAGTTGAGAAGGTCAATCCGGCCACCGTTCAATCTTTGGATGAAGCCCGTACAGAGATCGAAGACAAACTCAAAGCCGACCGATCAAGAAACCTGGCTTATGATGAGGCCGAGGCCGTTTTTGATGCCACTTTTGAAGGTCAACAGTTTATCGATATTGCGAAAGAGCGCGGTTTGAAAATGATCAACACTGATTTTTTCACCCAGAAAAAAGGACCTGCGGGGACCCAAAATGCCAGGCAGTTGGCAGAGGCGGCTTTTAAACTGCCCCTCAATGAGGTCAGTGAAATTCAGGATCTGGGCAACGGGTATTATCTGATTGAAGCTCTTGAAAAGCGACCGGCGCAGATTCCCGAACTCAATGACGTTGAAGCTGAAGTTAAAAAGGATCTGATTAAAGAAAAAAAGGATGCCGAAGCGCTTCGTCAAGCCCAGTCTATCCTGACGGAACTTGAAAACGATACCACTCTGACGGCCGCCGCCGACAAGCTCAACTTGAAGGCTCAGACCACCGGATTGTTTAAACGAAATGATTCAATCCCGGGCATCGGCTATGAGTCTGAAATCGCAGGTGCGGCTTTTAAGCTTTCTGACAGCGATGCGTTTCATAAAGAGCCCATCAAAGGGCAAAAAGGCGTTTACGTGATCAAATTCAAAGACCGCAAAGAGCCCTCTTTAGAGGGATTTGAAAAAGAGAAGTCTGATATAAAAGCCCGCCTGCTGCAGCAAAAATCTTTTAAAGCTGTTGAAACCTGGTTGAACCGCATCAAAGAGGAAAGCGAGATCGTCATCGCAGACGGCTTCTGGAAAAGTTGAAACGATTGGTGGGTTAAGCAGTCATACCTGAATCTTGCATTAAAACTCATGCAAAATGAAGGTAACAAAGGAGAAACCAGATGCACGATGATGCCCCTTACGGCCGCTCCGGCAGATCCGGATTCATGACCAAAAAGTGTCCTGAATGTTACACGCATTTGCCGCTGCATACGACCAAATGCCCATCGTGTAAGACCAAACTCGGTGAGGTAGACAAGCTCGGGTTTGCGACACGACCCTTTGACTGGGCGGGCTACCTCATTGCAATCGTGTCTATCGTGGGGTTTGTCGTATTTGTTTGGTGGGGATTTTTTAAAGATTAGCGGTATTCATATTCCTTCTGAAGGATATCATCAGGTATGTCGTCGAGAAAACGGGACGGCTGATTCAATATCAATCCTGTACTACGGTCGTATACATTGCTCGGATAGGTAAAAAACAGATGGTCTTTGGCACGGGTTGCGGCGACATACATCAGCCTCAGCTCTTCTTCCAGTTCTTCTTCTTTGTGCAATGAATGCACCGAGGGGAACCTGCCGTCAAGCGTCCAAATGATAAAAACAGTATGCCACTCCAGCCCCTTGGCAGAATGAATCGTTGAAAGCGTCAAGCGGTCCTCTCCCGTCGTGTCAGCGTACAGTGAATTCTCAAAACTGGTGTTTGGCGGTTCGAGGGCCATATCGGTTAGAAAGAGATCCAGACGTTTGTAACGCTCCATTATTTCAACCAGATGCTCCAAA
The DNA here is from genome assembly GCA_030066985.1 of Desulfobacterales bacterium. Lineage (NCBI taxonomy): Bacteria > Pseudomonadati > Thermodesulfobacteriota > Desulfobacteria > Desulfobacterales > Desulfobacterales bacterium. Next base: position 23,093 of record JASJAN010000034.1, on the reverse strand, counting down.
TCCCTTGCGCGACGCGGGTGGTCATCAAAGCGCTCTTTTAAAATCGGTATGTAGTATTCGATGATTGCTTCCCCCATTTCGCTGACCGTCATCGGCTCGCTATCTAATATTGATATGAGTTTTTTCAAACGTTCGAGCCCTTTGCTAGAGGCGACCTCAGCTGAAAGCAAGCCGGTATAACCCGCTTTTTCCGCCAGGGTGGCTTCATAAATTTTTTGAGCGGTCTTGGGGCCAACCTTTTCGATCAGCAGCAATATTCGGTACCAGCTGATGCGGTCATAAACGTTGGCCATTACGCGCAGATGGGCCAAGACATCCTTAATATGCGCCGACTCAACAAATTTAAAACCCCCCATCTTTACAAACGCTATGCCCTCACGACTCAATTCAATTTCAAGATCAAAGGAATGAAAACTGGCGCGAAACAAAACGGCGACCTCATTAATGGGCACCCCTTGTTTTTGAAGATCTTTGATCTGATTAATGATAAAGCGGGATTGGCTGTATTCATCTTCGGCATTCACCATAACCGGTCTGGCGCCATTCTTTTTTTGGGAGAACAAATTTTTGGTAAATTTTTCTCGGGCTCTTTCAATTATGGTATTGGTCAATGTTAATATCGGCTGATTGCTGCGGTAATTTTCTTCCAGGGATACGATGCGGGTGGCTGGAAAACGTTGCGGAAAGTCGATGATATTTCGGAAATTAGCTCCCCGGAAAGCATAAATGCTTTGGGCGTCGTCACCGACGACCATAATATTTTGGTTTGAGCGGGTCAGAAGGTATAGAATTTCTGCTTGAATGGTATTGGTGTCCTGGTATTCATCCACCATAATATAATGGTAGCGTGCCGAAATGCGATCCAGTGCATCTGGATAATCAGCCAATAGTCGCTGTAAGTAAATAAGTAAATCGTCATAGTCGAGGAAGTGATGCTCCTGTTTACGAATTTTAAACAGCTGATAAAGACGGCTGATGGTTTCCAAATGAGATTCAAAATGCGGATAATCGGTTTCAACGACCTCCTCGAGCGACAAGGCTTTGTTGACGGCTCGGCTGAAAATATCTGCCAAGGTTTTACGCCTGGGAAAGGATCGCTGCTGGGTTGCCGGACGCAGTTCTTGTCGCAGCAGACCAATCAAACTCTCCGAATCATTGCGGTCTAATATGCCAAAGGCGGGATCCAAACCCATATGGGAAGCATATTGGCGTAGGGTTGTATTGGCAAAGGAGTGAAACGTACCACCCGCAATTTTGCCACAGCGTTCGTCGAGAAGTTGCGATGCCCTGCGAAGCATCTCCTGGGAAGCTTTGCGTGTGAAGGTCAACAGAAGAATTGCTGACGGCGATACACCCTTTTCTACCAGATAGGCCGCTCGATATGTCAGTGTTCTTGTTTTTCCGCTACCGGCACCGGCAATAACCAGCAGCGGCCCATCTGCATGGGTGACCGCAGCAAGTTGGTCTGGATTCAACGCTTCGGCGTATCGTTTTTTGAAATCAATATGTCTTTTCTCCATTATCTTCCCTAATATTGACTTTTAGCAATGATGTCTTACTCTTCAAGTAGCTGATCTTCAAAACAAATGCTTCCAACATGGAGGGACAAATAGAATGAAGAGGATAAAAACCCAACTGAATACAATCTCTAGATCTCTTACCAGCCTGTCAAAACAGCTGGATCGAATTAGCAAACAAGTCGACAAACTTCAATCGAAAAAAAAGGCATCACCGGCCAGTCGTAAGAAAACCGTTCGCAAAGCCGCCGCACGCAGAAAAACATCGACTGCCCGGGGCAAGACTGTATTGGATAAGGTCTATGGCGTTATTCGTCGCAGTCCCAATGGGGCTACCATTGCCACATTGAAGAAGAGAACCGGCCTTGACTCCCGGCAGTTGAGTAACGCTCTGTATAAGCTTTCCAAAAAACGTATGGTGCGTGCGAAGTCACGCGGCCACTATGTCAAAAAATAAACAGCGCTGATTCGTGCCGCTGCCGAAGAAGCGAATTATTTAAGTAAAATAGTCTTCTGTGTGCCCGCCACATGCAACGGGTGTCAGAAGACTATTTTTTTGCCGCATTTTCCTCGGATAGCTAAACGGGTGCGGTACCTGAACCCAGCGTCTGCAGCGCAATTTGAGGTCATCATTTGTTCACAGTCGGCCAGTCATCAATCATCCCAATCCATTAATCAATCCGGGCCACCCCTCTCAAACACCGCTGATGAATTGGCAACACGTTTTTACCTTATCTAGCATGTTCTAAGGGTCTTTTCAATACAGCCCGATGTTTTCAAAGGGGACTTGTTGTAGGGATAAATTCTTGAAGATGTTGAAATCAAGCAAGATTTTTTGATGGTTGCCTGATTTGACGCGATTTGTTATGAACAAAGTTTCAATTTTATCTGGAAAGGATCAACCATGAGTTCTGAGCAGAGCACTGCTGATCTCTCTGCTATGGATCGCATATGGAAAGCGTTTGCCTCTGTTAAACTGACCATTTTCCTGCTGCTGAGTCTGGCAGCGACGTCGATCATCGGAACGCTGATTCCGCAAAATGAGGCGCCGGGAGCCTATCTGCAGTCCTTTGGTGAAGTGTTATACCGGATTTTCTCTTTGCTGGGGCTGTTCGATATGTACCATTCTTGGTGGTTTCGGGCCTTGATCTTATTACTGGTGGTCAATATTATCGTCTGTTCCATCGATCGATTGCAGGCGATGTGGAAAATCATTTTTGCCCGCAATCCACGCTTTAACGTTTCGCGTTACCGCCAAATCAAGAACAAATCTGAATTTAACCCTGCTGGCGACGCGACACTGCTAAAAGACCGCTATCTGCCGATCATTTCTCGCCGTTTCAAATATCATCGTATTGAAGACACCGATAAGGGACATGCCATCTACGCTGAAAAGGGTCGCCTGACGCGATTGGGGGTATACGTTGTCCATTTGAGTGTCGTGGTCCTGTTGATTGGTGGGTTGATCGGGTCCATATTCGGCTATGAAGGTTTTATCAATCTGGCACCCGGTGATTCGGCGCATTCAATTCAGTTGCGGCATAACAATCAAATGCTGCCACTGGGTTTTGAAATTCGCTGTGATGATTTTAAGGTTGAATTCTATGATACCGGTGCTCCCAAAGAATTCCGTTCCAGTTTATCTATCCTTAAAGACGGAAAAGTCATCGAACAAAAAGATATCATCGTCAATGACCCCTTGCGCTATGAAGGCATCAGCTTTTTTCAGGCCAGCTACGGCAACCTGGCACCCACAGAGGTGATTTTAAATTTTACCAGTCAGACCACTGGTATGATTTACAATCAAAAGGCGGGAATTGGTTCAGTGGTTGAGATACCCGAAAACTTGGGGACATTTACTTTAAAACAATTTACACGCAATGCAGAATTTAAAGGCCATCAGATCGGTGAGGCATTTATCGGGATCTTAGCACCCCAGAACGGCGATCCGGTTGAGGTAACATTGCCGATAAAATTTCCAAGTTTCGATAAAATGCGAAAAGGGCAGGTGTTTATCGCCATCGCCGATTTTGTGCCGCGGTATTATACCGGGTTGCAGGTGAGCAAAGATCCCGGTGTCTGGGTGGTATATATTGGATTTATTCTGATGATCATCGGAATTTACATTACCTTTTTTATGTCTCATCAGCAAATCTGTGTTGAGATTACAGCTCAGGATCCAGAAAACCAAGTGATGGTTGCAGGAACTTCCAATAAAAACAAAATGGGGATGCAAAAAAAGGTGGCGCAGCTAGCCGATCAACTGGCGAAGCTATCTCCTGGAAAATAGACATGCCCCTTGCATATCGGATGGATGACATATCACAATCATAAATGGACAGCTAGAGGAAAATCATGAACAGTTCCCTCATTTTATCAATTGTTACATTTGTATACGCACTGGCCGGGTTTCTATACATATTTGCATGGGTATTTAAACGACCCGCCGCCGGCAAGCTGGCCTCTTGGGTGGCCATTATAGGTCTGATGGGCAATACGGCTGGTATCATTTTGCGCTGGGTGGAATCATACCGCATGGGAATCGGTCATGCGCCGTTTTCCAACCTGTATGAGTCGCTGGTCTTTTTTGCCTGGACGATTGCATTGATTTACCTGGTGGTCGAGCGTAAGGCCGGCAATCGGATTATCGGTGCATTTACCATGCCGCTCGCCTTTCTGGCAATGGCTTACGCTTCTTTAAAAACCGGCATTAGCAGCGAAATTCAGCCTTTGATCCCGGCATTAAAAAGCAACTGGCTGATCGCCCATGTCATCACCTGTTTTATCGGATATGCCGCTTTTGCCACCGCTTTTGGCATTGGCGCGATGTATCTCATGAAACAAGGACGTGAAGAGGAAGAAGTTACCTGGCTGGATATCGCCAAGCCCTTGACATTGTTTGTTTTTGTCTTGCTTTTTAGCCGGGTTCTGCTGGTTGGAAATTGGGGCATGGCAATTATAATCGCTTTGCCGCTTTGCCTGATATTTTATATTGGCGTCCTGCTGGCGCGGCGAATGCCGGCTGACACCAAAGATCGATTGCTGGGGGTGTTTCCTGAACCGGCCATCTTGGATGAACTCGGCTACCAGGTCACCCTTTTTGGTTTTCTGTTTTTGTCCATCGGTATTATCACCGGCGCCGTTTGGGCCAACTCCGCCTGGGGACGATACTGGGGGTGGGACCCTAAAGAAACATGGTCTCTGATTACCTGGTTTATCTATGCCACATTGCTGCATGCACGTTTGATGCGCGGCTGGCGAGGGCGGCGAATTGCCTATATGTCGCTGGTGGGGTTTGCTGCGGTTTTATTCACCTATTTCGGTGTTAATTTGCTGCCCGGTTTGCACAGTTACGGGGCTTTTGGCCAATGATTTTGCTTGACAAAATCGCGCCAATTAAGGTAATACAGTCACCTTTGCTGGCATGTAAGACGAGCTGCTTATCGTGTAACCCACTGTAATTGTATAAATTTTAAATTATCAGGTTGTTGCCGGTAATTATTTGTGCCAGGCGGCAATCGTTTTCAAGACTTGTTTCTATCAACCCAGATAACCATGGAGTGTTTATGACAAAAGAGGAACAAGCCAATGCGGCCAATGCAAATGATCAGCAACCCTCAACACCCTCTCCTGAAATAGCCCCTTCCGGCGAAACCGATGCCAGCGGCGCCGGCGGACCCATTATTTTGTTTTTTATTCTCGGGTTGGCGGCCAGCCTGATTGTCGGATGGGTGGTTTTCCCCAAGCTGCTTTACTCCCAAAAGAATCAACCGATTGAATTCAACCACGTCTTGCACAATGAGCTGGTGGAAGATGGCTGCGAGAGCTGTCACTTTTTCAGAGAAGACGGCTCCTATCACGGCGTCCCTAAACTGGACCAGTGCATCGAATGCCATGAAGAGGTCAACGGCGAAGATCCCGAGGAAGCCCGTTTTGTCAATGAGTTTGTGGCCAATAACCGGGAAGTGCCTTGGTTGATCTATTCGCGGCAACCCCAGAACGTGTTTTTCTCACATGCAGCGCATGTGAAAATGGGAGAAATTGACTGTGTGGTCTGTCACGGGCATATCGGGGAATCGGAAAGCTTACCGATTTATAAAGAAAACCGCATATCCGGTTACAGTATCGATATTTGGGGCAGAAGGATTTCCGGTATCAAACGCAATACCTGGGATCGGATGAAAATGGATGATTGTGCGGAGTGTCACCGCCGGGAAGGTGTGAATCAAAACAGCGTTCAAACCCATCGAGGGGGCTGTTTTGTGTGCCACCATTGATCAGTGGTGGCTGCTGGATCTTCGATCGATAGCAGGTTGTGTTTGCTAATTATTAACATGCTTGTCTTAGCAGGGAAAATTAAATGAAAGTAGATCGCAGAAGTTTTTTGGCCTTTGTTCTCGGCGGTGCTGCCGGTACGGCGTTGTCTCCGTTACCCTGGAAAGTCACCGATGACGTTGCAATCTGGAGCCAGAATTGGCCCTGGACACCAATTCCGGCAAGAGGTGCGCTCAACCGGGTAACCTCTGCTTGTACCCTGTGCCCTGGCGGCTGTGGGATCTCGGTGAAAAAAGTAGATGAACGGGTCATTAAAATTGAAGGCCTGGAAGGTCATCCTGTCAACGATGGCGGTCTTTGTCCTCTGGGGAATAGCGGTGCGCAACTCCTCTATAGCCCAACGCGTATTCGCACCCCCTTAAAAAAGGTCGACGGCCGCTGGCAGAATATTTCGTGGAAAGATGCCATTACCGAAATTGCGGCCCAATTGCGGCAGCTGCGCACGGATGGCTCAGCCCATAAGGTGGGATGGATTTCCGGATCCGATCGGGGAACCATCCCGGCACTTTTCAGCCGATTCTTGAGCGTTTACGGCTCACCTAACTTCTGGCGCATGCCATCCATGTGGGATTCTTATGAGCTGGCGTTGTATCTGACCCAGGGCACACGCTCCATGGCAGGATTTGATTTGGGAAATTCAGACTTTGTGCTCAGTTTCGGCAGCGGTCTGATTGAAGGCTGGGGCTCGCCCGGCTATATGTTTCGAGCCAAATCAACATTGCGCATGACCGGCGGTCGCATGGATCAGATTGAGCCGCGTCTGTCCAAAACAGCGGCCAAGGCCGACCACTGGATTTCGATCAACCCCGGTACCGAGGGCGCGCTGGCTTTTGGCTTGACCCATGTGATCATCAAAGAGCAGCTGTACAACCGGAATTTTGTCAGTGGCCACACAGCGGGGCTATCTGACCGCTTTCAGCAGGTCATTGACGGATTTCCGCCGGAAATTGCCTCCAAGATAACGGGCATTAGTGCCGGCACGATTCTAACCCTTGCCAGAGACTTTGCAGCTGCGCGCAAACCCCTGGCAGTTTGCGGCCAGGGGCAGGGGCATCTGCCCGGAGATTTACAGACCTTTTTGGCGGTGCACACCCTAAATGCACTGGTAGGCAATATCAACCAGCCCGGTGGTATCTGGGCGGTGCCCGAGCCTGACTACATTGAGTGGCCTGAGCTGGAAATCGATGCGGTTGCCGCTAAGGGCCTGCAGCAACCCCGTATTGATGGGGCCGGCACTTACCGCCACCCCAATGCGAGATACTTACTGCACCGACTGCCGGAGGTCGTCAATGCCAGCGCTGAATCCCCGCTGCAGGTGCTTTTTATCGCCGATGCCAATCCGGCATTTTCATTACCGGACACGGCGGCAGTTGCCAAAGCATTGGAAAAAATTCCGCTGGTCGTCAGTTTTTCGTCTTATATGGATGAAACCAGCGAGCTGGCAGATATGCTGCTGCCCAACCATATGTTCTTGGAGCGCTATCAGGATGTGGTCGGGGCCAGTGGGTTTCCGAAGCCCATTATCAGTTTGGCCCAGCCGGCTGTCGAGCCGCGTTACAACACCCGCCATGCCGGCGATGTCGTCATTCAGCTGGCCAAAGAACTGGGTCATACGGTTGGCGCTGCTTTTGAATGGGATGACTACAACGCCTGTTTGGAAGAAACCTTGGGCGATCGCTGGGATGGGTTGCTTGAAAACGGCTTTTGGTTGGATGAGGGCTTTGGTGGTGCGCAATGGGCAACAGCCTTTGAGACCGACTCGACCAAATTTGAATTTACCAACGCTGATATCCGCACATTGGCGGCCTACGAACCGGTCAAGCCCGAAGGGGACGAAGCCGGTTACCCATTACTACTGGTGCCATTTGACAGTATGCGACTGAATGCCGACGGTAAACCCGGCGCTCCGCCGTTTATGATCAAAGCGCTGGAAGACACGATTCTAATAGGCAATGATGTGCTGCTGGAAATTAATCCGGCCACAGCCAAGCAGCTGGGGCTGACAGAGGGCCGGCTATCCACTCTGACGACGCCCAAAGGGTCGGCCCAGGTGAAAATTCGTCTGACCCATGGGATTATGCCCGGTGTCATCGCTGTCCCGAGGGGTCTTGGCCATACAGCCGATAACCGATTTTTGGCCGGCAAAGGGATCAATTACAATCGGTTGAGCGGCCCCGCAGACGACCCGGCTTCTGGCTACAATGCCGCATGGGGCATACGCGCTAAGCTCACCAAAGCCTAAGTGGAATGTTTAAAATTAGAAAACTGATTGATTCTAAGAAAAGGAATTTTATCGAAACCAAGGGGTGCTGATGAAAAACGTAGAAGGCAAAAAGTTTGGAATGGTGATCGACCTGGACAAGTGCACCGGCTGCGGTGCCTGCATGGTTGCCTGTTATGCGGAAAACAACATTCCATTTCGCGAAGATGAAACTGACAAGATGCTCAGTGTTTCCTGGATGCACGTATACAAACTAAACAACGGCAAATCCTTCCCGGATTACGAAGAATGTTTTCTACCGCGTCCCTGCCAGCACTGTGAAGGCCATGAAGGGCATTCACCGTGTGTGTCGGTTTGTCCGGCGACCGCCACCGACTATGATATGGCCACCGGCATCGTCAGCCAGATTTATCCGCGTTGCTTTGGTTGCCGCTATTGCATGGGGGCCTGCCCCTATCATGTACGCCAGTTTAACTGGTGGGATCCGATCTGGCCAGACGGTATGGAGAAACTGCTCAACCCGAACGTATCGGTGCGCATGCGAGGCGTGGTTGAAAAATGCAGTTTCTGTATACATCGTTACCAGCTGGCCATGGACCAGGCCTATGTGGAGGGACGCCGCGAGATCGAAGAGGATGAATACCAGACAGCTTGCACCCAGGCCTGCCCGTCAGGGGCTATCACCTTTGGTGATTTGAATAACCCTGACCACAAAGTTCATCAGTTGGCAAAGCCCGATCCGGCGCACCACGGCCATTCCAAGAACCCCAAAGCCTTTCGCCTGTTGGAACGTCTGGGCACCAATACCAAAATTTATTATCTGACCAGCCGTGAATGGGTTCGCAAATCCGGTGACAATTACCTGGAGGGTGAATTTAAAAGTAAAGCACACAGCTAAATCTTTTATAAACGCAGATGTTAATCTTAGCTATCATTTTCATTTAGGAGCACGGAACTTATGGATGCTGCATTAATTCCCAAAGGGCTTAAACGATGCCCGATCTGGCAATTTGCTTTGTGGATTTGCGCCAATGGCCTGATTCTGGCCTGGGGTGTTTTTGCCATGCTGCTGGTTTTTATAAAAGGACTCAACCAGACCAACATGAATAACGCTTACGGGTTTGCGTTGTGGATCTGGGCCGACCTGGCGGTCATCGCTCTGGGCGGCGGTGCCTTTTTCACCGGCTTTCTGCGATATCTGGTCGGTAAAGATGAACTCAAAAACATTATCAACTATGCCGTTCTCATCGGCGTCATCTGTTACACTTCGGCCTTGCTGATTCTGAGCTTCGATGTCGGCCAACCCCTGCGGAACTGGTTTATTTTCTGGCATGCCAATGTGCATTCGATGTTGACTGAAGTGGCATTCTGTCTCTCTGCTTACTTGGGTGTGCTGATCATCGAGTATATTCCCATGGTGCTGGAAAACCGCAAGCTCGATAAAATACCGTTTTTTCATCACCTGGGTCACAACATGCATGAAATCATGGCTGTGTTTGCCGCCACCGGCGCCTTTTTGTCCTTTTTTCACCAGGGCTCGCTGGGCGGTGTGCCCGGTGTCATGTTCGGGCGTCCGTTCGGTTTTCGCGAACACATCTTAGTCTGGCCCTGGACCTTTTTTCTGTTCACCTGGTCGGCTGCGGCTTTTGGCCCCTGTTTTACCATTTTTATTACCAAAATCACCGAAGCTTTAACCCGCAAAAAGCTGGTTAAAGACAACGTCATCGACCTGCTGGCTAAAATATCCGGCTGGATGATATTTACTTATCTGATTGCCAAAACCATCGACACCATCTGGTGGGCCACGCAAACCGCCCCCGCCAGAGGCTTCACCTTTATGGAATTTTATACCTCCAGCCCAGGTTCGTGGTACGGTCTCTGGATTCTCTTTGCCGAGCTGGTCATCGGCGGTTTGGTGCCGGCGATCATTTTAATTATCCCCAGGCTCCGCAGGATAAATGCGTTGCTATGGATTGCCGTATTTTGCGGTGTTGTGGGTGTCAGCTTAAACCGCTGGGTAATGGTGCTGCAGACCTTGGCTGTTCCAGTGCTGCCGTTTGAAGACTGGTTTGCCTATCTGCCCAGCTGGCAGGAAGTGGCCACCACTATTTTACCGGTGGCATACGGTGTGATCATGATTTCAATATCGTACCGCTATTTGCCGATTTTTCCCCAGGAAAGGGAATTGAACCCGATTGACGAGCCTGCAGCACCAACTGCTGAAACCAGCTCGGAGCCGGAGCCCGATGCTGCAGGACCGGAACCGGAATTGAGCCCGGCGGAGTCATAGTGCTGTTAGGTGCTTAACTGACAGACTTTACAATCCGTGGTTTGTGTTGCACAAATATCACCACGAAGGACACAAAGGTTTAGTAAAAATGGAGGAAATGTATGTTTCCGTTTAGTTTTGAATGGATTTGGGATGCGAGTCATATGGTTTTTCATGGGGGGCTGTGGTATGCCCTGACAATAATCGGTCTGGGTATGACATATTGTATTATCAAAGCAGTCCTGAAAGCCGCAAAAGGCAACGGTGATAGTCACCACTGATATTAAATACCGATAAATCTCCAAAAGCGCTGCCCCCAAACCAATAGGGGAGCGCTTTTTTTATGTTCTATCGAATTGCAAAAACTTCACCACAAAGACTCAAAGATACAAGGATACAAAGTTCACAAAGATTTTTAAAATAGAATTTTAATTGTTTTTTTGTGCTCTTTGTGCCTTTGTGGTTAACAAATGCCATCCTTGTAATCGCCAAGATGAGGAGATTTGATGGATAAGATTATTGTTGAAGGCGGCCGTTCGCTGAAAGGGCAGGTGCGGATCAGTGGGGCTAAAAATGCAGCCCTGCCGATTCTGGTCTCATCATTGCTGGCCGAAGGGTCCAATACCTATTCCAATGTGCCTCAATTGCAGGACATCGAAAGTATTAAAGCGCTGCTATGCAATTTGGGAGCACGCGCGGAGGGGCACGGTGATACGGTCCATGTAGATACCGGTCGAATTCTCAGCTACGAAGCGCCTTATGACCTGGTTCGAAAAATGCGGGCGTCCATTCTGGTTTTAGGCCCCATGCTGGCGCGCCTGCAAAAGGCCACTGTTTCTTTGCCGGGCGGATGTGCCATCGGAGCCCGTCCGATCAATCTGCATTTAAAAGGACTGGCTCAGCTGGGCGCTGACATTCATCTGGAGCATGGTTATGTCCGCGCGGAAGCCAAAAAGTTAAAAGGGGCAGACATCTATTTTGATACCGTCACGGTCACCGGTACCGAAAACCTGATGATGGCGGCTGTTTTAGCTGAGGGCACCACTGTTTTACGCAATGCCGCTCGTGAGCCTGAGGTTGTGGCGCTGGCCGAAGTGCTCACTAAAATGGGTGCTGATGTCCAGGGCGCTGGCACCGCCGTGATGACCATAAATGGGGTAACCTCTCTAAAGCCGGTATCGGTGAAGATCATCCCGGATCGCATTGAAACGGGCACCTTTATGATCGCCGCGGCGTTGACCCACGGTGACGTGACACTGGTCGATTGTAACCCGGAGCATGTACGCGCCAGTATTCATAAACTGCGACGTGCCGGTGTCAAGATTAGCACTGAGGAAAACACCATTCATGTTCACGGCAATGATGAAATTACCAGTGTCGATGTCGAAACCCAGCCTTACCCGGGCTTTCCAACGGATATGCAGGCGCAGTTCATGGTGCTGATGTGTGTTGCCAATGGGACCAGCATGATTACGGAAACCATCTTTGAAAACCGATTCATCCATGTCAGCGAGCTAGAGCGCATGGGGGCGGATATAAAAATATCAGGCCATACGGCTATGGTAAAAGGTGTGTCCGGGTTATCGGCAGCCCCGGTCATGGCCACCGATTTAAGGGCCAGCGCCTCTCTGATTCTGGCCGGTCTGGTAGCCGAAGGCCAGACCGAAGTCAACCGCGTTTACCATCTGGACCGCGGGTATGAAACCATTGAAAAAAAGTTCAGCCAGTTGGGCGCTGCCATTAAGCGCATTAAATAACTGTTGGGTCTGGTTGGATCGCTGGGACCAAAGGGTATTATTTTGCGGACAAGATACCAGATAATTATTGATTGGGCTTCTATTCGGCACCCAAAATTTCAATAAGGACTCTGTACCCGCCCACAACCGGCTAAACAGCTTCCTACAGGCACCGCCGTGTGCGCGCGCCATAAATGTTGGGAAATGGTGCCGTTAAGCAGCACGGTGCAGATTATCTTGTCTGGCAAAAAAACACCCTTTGGCCCCAGCTAATACCGATATTCAGTTTTACGAAAAACCATTTTGCACATATACCAAACAGCGTATCAGCAACCCAAACGCCCGATTCCTCATATATAGGGATTGACTTAAACAAGCACAACAAACCAACGACAACTGACAACGGACAGAACCATGCCGGGGCAGGTTTATTCACGACCCATCGCAGCCCTTGTGTTTGCGTTGATGGGCGGCATTACGCTGGGGCCTCAATTTGCAGGCTATAGCGTTGGCGCTGTCATCATCATTATTTTGAGCGCCGCGTTAACGGGGTTCAATATCTGGCGCCGCAAAGCAACCCGCTGGTTACCGCTTATTCTTTTTGTCGCTCTGGGGTATGCCTCCATCCAACCCTGGGTTTCACCCAGCTTGCCCAACCATCACATCGATTCTTATTCCGATGAAACCCGCTGGCAGATCAGCGGTGAGGTGTTGAGCCATCCACGCGAATTCAAATATCTTCAAAGATTTGTTTTGCGGGCCGACAGCTTGGCATACAAGAAAACCACCTATCCAGTGCACGGTCGAGTCCGGGTTACGGTGCGCGGTCGGGGACCTGCGATTGCCAAAGGGGATCGGGTGGTATTTCATAGCCGCCTGCGGCGGCCACGAAACTTCAACAATCCGGGTGGTTTTAATTTCCAACGCTACATGGCCTTTAAGGGTATCTGTCGCACGGCATATACCCGGGGCGATCGGCTGCTGGTGGTACAAAAAGCTGTCGCCGTGGATCTATCCCATCAACTCACCACAGCTCGCCGGTCGATGGCGACCCTTATCGACTCTGCCGGTCGGGAACCATCGACTGCTGTCTTAAAAGCCCTGATCATAGGTGATCGCGCTGCCATATCGACCCAGCTGCGCAACCAATTTAACCGTGCCGGGGTCGGGCATCTATTGGCCATATCGGGTCTCCATATTGGCATCGTGGCAACCGTCGCTTTTTTCCTTTTTCAGCGGCTTTTGCGCTTCATGCCGCCATTGCTCTGGCGGGCCTGGACCCGTAAAGGCGCCGCTATCTTTTCCTTGTTGCCGGTTTTCAGCTATGGACTGATATCAGGGATGTCGCCCTCAACCCAGCGAGCGGTCATCATGGTGAGCGCGTTTTTGCTCACTTTCGTAGTCGAGCGCGAGCGCGATGCGCTCAATATCCTGGCGCTGGCGGCATTTATCATTCTGATCATTTACCCACCCTCTCTCTTTTCGATCTCGTTTCAGTTGTCTTTTATGGCGGTGCTGTCGATTCTTTTCGGCGTATCACTCATCAAACAGGCTAAAGCTGATGCCCAAAGCCGTCCTGCAAACGGGTTGGTCCATCAAATGGGCCGTAAAGCGCTGGATTTCTTTCTGGTATCTGTATTTGCCATCTGTGGCACATTGCCGCTGGTGATGTTTTATTTCAATCAGATCTCGCTGATCGGATTGCTGGCCAATTTTATGTTTGTGCCGCTGGTGGGCTTTGGGGTGATCCCCTGCGGCTTGCTAGCCCTTTTTGTATATCCGTTTAGCAGCCAGCTGGCTTTGATCGGCGTGAAAATCTGCGTACTTGTGCTGGACATCGTTTTGCCCCTGATTGGGTTTGTGGCTGATTTGCCGTTTGCCGCCATTAAAACCATCACACCCAGCCTGCTGGAGATCATTTGCTATTATCTGTTGGGCTGGGCCTTGTTGCGTCATTTATATCCCCAGCCCGCATCGCCCGAGCCCCATTTGCAGTCGGGCGCATTTACAGAGACTGACCCATCGGCTGATGACCACCGGTTAGATCGGTTCAAAAGAAATCTTTTTTTTACAAGGCTGAAAGCGATTTTTAGCTGGTTATCTGCCCGCTTTGCATCGAAAAAATACATCATTGTCGGCTTGGGGGTGGTCCTGGTGCTGCTTGTCGATGCAGGTTACTGGATCGGCCAACGCTATTGGGATGATGATCTGCGGATCACCTATTTAGACGTCGGGCAGGGTAACGCAGCCCTTTTGGAACTGCCGGGCGGTCATACGGCCTTAATTGATGGCGGCGGTTTTTCAGACAACACGGCCTTTGACATGGGTGCGCGGGTAATTGCACCGTTTTTATTGCGCAAGAAAATCCGCACGATCGATACGCTGGTTCTCTCGCACCCCAACAGCGATCACCTCAATGGTTTAATTTACATCGCCGAGCATTTTAACGTGAAAAACATCTGGACCAACGGTGAAACCCGCAACACAGCGGGTTATCGGCACTTTCGCAACGTAATTGAGCGCCAACAGCTGTCCGTGCCGGATTTTAAGCAGCTGGACCGCCGGCATAAGGTCAACGGGGTGGAATTTTGCTTTTTGTATCCGCCGACCAATTTTTTGGCGCGCAAAGTCTCAGACAAATGGCGCAACACCAATAACAATTCCCTGGTTTTGAAAATATCATTTGGCAACATCTCGTTTCTTTTTCCGGGAGATATTATGCTTGAAGCCGAGAAAGAGCTGGTCGAATTGGCAGCTTCTGAATTGGCCTGCGATGTGCTGCTGGTTCCCCATCACGGGAGCCGTTCGTCGAGCTCGCCACCTTTTTTAGCCGCTGTCCAACCCAAAATCGCCGTCATCTCGGCGGGCTGGCAGAACCGGTTTCGCTTTCCGCATCCCACTGTAACGGATGCCTATCGAGAAATGGGCTGCCGCATTTTACGCACCGATCGCAATGGTGCCATCCAAATCAGGACCGACGGACACGGTTTGACAGTCAAACCCTTCATATCATTGGATGTCCCGCCTTGAGGCGCCTCCTCCAATGACAGTTACTTGTTATCCGTTATTGGTTACTCGCAAAAAAAATGAAATAGTGATTTCTTATAGATTTCTGTTCATTGTAACCTCAAATACCCAATCGCCAATCTCAAATACCGGGTCCCCAAACCCATCATTGAAAACAATACACCCATGACGACAGGCCAATGGATGAAGGTTAAGCGCTCAATTCGTTGTCACAGCTTTGGGACTGAATATTGTTAAAAATATAAAGCTTTTGCTTTATATGCCGATATAGAATTCAGACCGTCTGCAATGTCGGTCTGATCGTAGGTAAAATTTAGAAAGGATCGGTGTTATGGGTACAAAAGCTATTGAAATTCTTACAGATGCCATAAAAGAATATTACGGCAATTATGAACTGGAAGATCTCTGCAACCAGTACAATGTCGATGTTGACTATCTGGGTGTCAATCTCAATCATGTCAAACTGGCCAATGATCTGGTTCGCCATGACCGACATACGCATCGACAGTTGCTGTCAAAATTATTGCAAGATCTGGTGCAGCGTTGCGACCAACGGATTTTAAATTCTACCTGGGAAAGCAACGTTTTTGACGAGCAAATGAAACCGCAGCTAAAAAAGCTGCAGCTTTTGTTATCAAAAGATGAAAAACCAGTCCAAATGGCCGAGGCTAAAAATTATCATCTTAAAAACGTTTCCGAAGCCAAAAAATTTTTTAGTGTCGCCAAAACAGCGGTGACTCTGGTAGACACGCAGTTTGGCAATACCACTTTTGAATGCCTCGAAAATGTTAAACATCCTCTGCGATTACTCACCAGCCGAGAGCCTACATCGATAGCCGATGGATTTGATGGTTTCTTACGAAGCTTTTGTTCCAATTGCCCGGACGTTGAAATTCGGCGCCATGTCATGCTGCACGACCGATACGTATTTTTTAACGGGCGCTGCTGGATGGTTAGCGCCTCGTTGGATACCATGGATCGCAAGCCGGTGACCGTGATCGAATGTGTCGATCTAAAAGCGGCAGTCGCCAGAGAAATCGAGCGCAAATGGCGTGAGGCTGAAAAATACCATATTTGAGAATCAAACCGGTGAGTGTCTAAACGCGCGGATTCAATTTTCTGCAGAAAACGCAAACCGAATTCTAAACTGACGGTTAATCCATTGCCGCCAGGACTTCAAACCCTTCCTTGGACAATGCCTTTTCGATTACATCCGTTTTGCAGGCGGACAAACGAAAATAATAAACCCGTTTGCTTTTCTGCTGGGGTGTCATACTAACGCTGATAATATCACCGCCCTGGTCGTTGATGATCTGCATGGCCCTTTTAAAGGTGGCGGGCTGATCGCCTAAAATCACATCGATGCGCGAAGTGGTCGATAAAATGCCCATCATGTCGATAAAGGCGCGCAGCATGTCTGTGGCGGTTACGATTCCCACCAACTGCCCTTCATTGACAACCGGCATCCCGCCGATTTTGTGATTGTATATCAACATGGCTGCCAATTCGATATCATCATCGGGGCTGACGGTAATCGGATTTTTAATCATCAAATCATCCAAAGAGACATCACCCAGCATCGATGGGATCAGGCCCTGCTTTAAATCGGCCAGTGTCAGGAAACCTTCGAGCCGATTGCCGCTGGTCACCACCGGCAGATGCCGAATAGAGTTGGCTTTCATCAGCTCAATGGCCTCACTGACCGATGCGTGGGGACCAATGGTGATGGGATCCGCAATCATTAACGATTGAATTTTCATATGGCCTCTGCAATGGGGTTTATCGTGGTGGTCTAAACCGTTGAAGATTTCATCCGTTTATTACAACCGCATATTGCCGGCGGTGTCTTTAAAAATGATACCAAACTGTCAGACAGGGTCAACAGTTTTCAGGCGCCAGCTAAAATTTGGAGAGGTGTCTGCCAGTGAAAAGGAGAAGCCTAACGCCAAAGGGGTAATTGGGAGGTGTTTTGGGTTTAACCCTTTTTCGAACGGGGCTCGTAACTGCAAAGCGGCTCTTCGCGCATGAAATCGCCGGTCGCCTCGTAGGCCCGCGCACGGCAGCCACCGCAGACACGTTTATATTCACAGGGCCCGCATTTTCCTTTCAACTTATCGTAATCGCGCAACTCCAAAAAGATATCCGATTGATTCCATATGTCAGCAAAGGATATCTGTCGCACATCACCGCAATTTAAATCCAGATAGCCGCAGGGTTGAACGATTCCCTGATGGGAGATAAAGCAAAAACCAATGCCGCCCAAACATCCGCGGGTAACCGCATCGAGTCCATGGGTTTCAAAGTTAACGGAGATGCCTTCTTCTTTGGCACGCTGTCTGAGAATACGATAATAATGGGGCGCACAAGTGGCTTTTAGCTGCAGCGGTGTCGTGGCTCTCTGATCATAGAACCAGTTCAGGGTGCGCTCATATTCGGCGGCATCGATCGCCTGATCAACAATATATTTGCCGCGACCGGTGGGAACCAGTAAAAAAATATGATGCGCCACGGCACCCACTTCAACAGCCAGATCCTGGATGGCCGGGATCTGATCAAGGTTGGTCTTGGTGATGGTGGTGTTGATTTGAAATTCCAGGCCGGCGTTTTTAATGAGCTCGATGCCTCGCAGGGTGCCTTCGAAAGCGCCTTTAACCTGCCGAAAACGATCATGGGTTTCAGCGTTCGAACCGTCTAAACTGACACTGATGCGTTGAATACCCGAGTCGACCAATTGGCGGGCTATTTTTTCAGTAACCAGGGTGCCGTTTAGCGCCATCACCATGCGCAAACCCAGCTCGGTGCCATGGCGGGCCAAATCAAAAATGTCGGAGCGCAGCAAAGGCTCGCCGCCGGTTAGAATGATGATCGGTTTGGCGACTTCAGCAATCTGATCCAACAGACGCAGGGCCTCTTCAGTGCCCAATTCGCCCTCGTGAGGTCCCATGTCAGCCGACGCCCGGCAGTGGACACAAGCCAAATTACAATTGCGGGTTGTTTCCCAGGCAACCAGGCGCAACTCGTTCTTTTTTTTTCCGGTATGCGGGTGGGGGGGCTTTGCGTTCATCATCAGTCCATTGTTAAGGGTTAAGCACTTTGGCAGCATCCATCGCAAAATAAGTCAAAATCATATCAGCGCCGGCGCGTTTCATGGCGGTCAATGTTTCCAACATCACTTTGGGGCCGTCGATCCAGCCCATTTTTTCAGCTGCTTTTATCATCGCAAACTCGCCGCTGACATTGTAGGCCGCCACCGGCAAATCAAATTCTTCTCTAACCCGGCAAATAATATCCAAATACGCCAGTGCCGGTTTTACCATGACGATATCCGCACCTTCTTCCACGTCCATCGAAACCTCGCGGATGGCTTCAACCGCATTGGCCGGGTCCAACTGATAGGTGCGCCGATCGCCAAATTGCGGGGCTGAATCCGCGGCGCTTCGGAAGGGACCGTAATACGCCGAGCAGTACTTGGCGGCATATGACATAATTGGTATTTGGCTAAAATCATTTTCATCAAGTATATTGCGAATTTCGGCCACACGGCCATCCATCATATCCGAAGGGGCCACCATATCGGCACCGGCTTTGGCATGCGACAATGCCGTTTGGGCCAGAAGATCCAGACTGGCATCATTGTCAACAGTGTGCCCTTCCACGACACCGCAATGGCCGTGGTCGGTATACTGGCACAGGCACACATCGGTGATGACCACCAGCTCCGGCAGCTTGTCCTTGAGAGCCCGCGTGGCTTTCTGAACGATGCCGTCAGCAGCATACGCACGGGTTGCGAGTGGATCCTTGGCATCCGGTATGCCAAAAAGCATGATCGCGGGTATCCCCAGTTTGTGAGCTGAAGTCGCGGTCTTAATCAACTGATCAATAGACAGCTGAAAATGTCCGGGCATGGATTCAATGGGGTTGCGAACATTGCGGCCGTTAATCGCAAACAGAGGTAGGATAAGATCGTCGACCATCAGGTGGGTTTCACGAATCATGCGGCGAAAAGCTTCGTTTCGCCGCAGGCGCCTGGGCCTATAGTCTGGAAACAGCATCTATTCTCCTCGTTTTGGATTGCAGTTACGGGTATATTAGGCTGGTCCCCGGTCTTGTATCAGGTTTCGGGTGTCAGGTGTCAGGTTTCAGGGTTGGCTAGACGGGCTGACACCTGAACACTGCCACCAATTTTTAATCGGCGGCCAGAAGCCAGAATTTTTCAGACTACTTGTCTGTCAAGCCGATTTCCTCGTCGGTCAAATAGCACGCCGGGTCCGGGGACCACAAATCCCCGGTAGTGGCTTCCGCGCGCACTCTAAAATTGCCGCCGCAGATATCCAGCCAGCGGCAATCCGCGCAGCGGCCTTTGACATGCTTTTTCTTTTCCTTGAGTTTTTCCAGCAGCGGGTTTGACAGATCGGCCCAGATTTCAGAAAATGCTTTTTGGCGCACGTTGCCCAGACTGCAATGGCGCCAGAATTGATCCGGATGGACCTCGCCGTCCCAGCTGACACAGCCGATACCGCGACCGGAGTTATTGCCTTCATTCCACTGCAGCAGTTCCAAAACATCCTTGGCCCGTTGCGGATCTTCTTTGCGAAGCCTTAAATAAATGTAAGGCCCGTCGGCATGGTTATCGACGGTCAACACCTCTTTGGGTTTTCCGATGTCATGCAGGCGCTTGGTTTCGTCGATAATCAGATCCACCGCAGAACGGGTTGCCTCATGAGTCAGGTCTTCTTTGACCAATTCGCTGCCGCGGCCGGCATAAACCAGGTGGTAGAAACACACCCGGGGGATGTCCATTTCTTCGATCAGATGAAATATATGGGGAATTTCATCAACATTAAACTTGTTGATCGTAAAGCGCAGCCCTACTTTGATGCCGGCATCCTGGCAGTTTTTAATACCGCCCATAGCAGATTCAAAAGCGCCGCTGACACCTCGAAAGCGGTCGTTGATCTCCTGCATACCGTCCAGACTGATGCCGACATAGGACAAGCCAATCCGTTTTAGGGTGCGCGCCATCTTGGCGCTGATCAGGGTGCCATTGGTCGAAATCACCGCCCGCATGCCTTTGTCGACCGCATAACCGGCCAACTCGGGCAGGTCTTTGCGCACCAGCGGCTCACCGCCGGAAAAAAGTATAACCGGTGCGCCATATTGCGCCAGATCATCAATGAGCTCCTTGCCTTCGCTTGTGCTCAGTTCATTATCATTTGCCAATGCTTTGGCATGGGCGTAACAGTGCACGCATTTGAGATTGCAGCGCTGGGTTGCGTTCCAGACGACCACCGGTCGCTTGTCTTTAGAAAATTGCAGCAGATGGGACGGTAGTTTGCCCGAATGGCGTCCGTAACGCAGCGCATCAGAGGGTTCCACCGTGCCACAGTAAAGTTTGGATATTCCAATCATCGGTATTCGCTTTCAAACGATAGGGGTTTGGGTCAGTTGGGCATGGCCGTTTTTGCCCGAAGCGTTCCTCGGTTTTTCGATTTGTTCAGTGATCTTCGAATTCACTCTGGATCATTTGGCTGATATAGGCTTCGGGGTCCAGCAGGGCTTGACGGGTGATAAAAAAGCGGCTGCGACCGGTTTTCTCACGGGCCAGTTTGAGCCCGTGTTTAAAGTCCATGTCAACCTTTTTATACACTTCTTGCAGATCGATCGGTGCTTGAACGACTTGTTCCATAATAAAATCGATCGCATCTTCTTCAAGGACAATGTTCATATCATGATTTTTAAAAAAATACAGTTCCATTTTTTTGATGTCATCATAGTGGGTCTTAATGCGTTTGACGACATTTTCAATGTCCATAATATTTTTGGCGTAAGCGCGGGCGATGATGTCGACCCGTGAAGGTGTCATGGTCAGATTGTGTTTTTTTTCAAGGTGCGCCCTATTTACATCCAGGTATTGTTTGATGCGCTGCTGTTCCTCCCGTACCAGGCGCTTAAAAATATCATCAAAACGGGCATCATCGGTCTGGGAGAGTTTTTCAATCGATGATTCCGGATCGTTAACCAAATCCAACGTGGCTGGAAATTTTTTGATCTGTGTCGACGGTAACTTTTTTTCAAATTTGAGCAGCGCTTTTTCAACGGCGCTCACCAGGCCTCTGGCACCCGTATTTTCGGAATAGGCCTGTTGGGCCAGCATGTGCAACACCTGATCCTCAAATTTGATCTCGATATCATATGCCGCATAATCCAGTTTTTTGCCTAGAATAATCGGATTGTTGGGATTCTTTAGGATATCGTATAGATCTTTTTCGGTTAAATGCTCAAACACCGCCCGCACCGGCAAACGCCCGACAAATTCGGTTTCAAATCCAAACTGAATGAGATCCTCGGATCTTACCTGGGCGAATATGTCAAACTGTTCCCGAGGGCGTTCGATGCGCGCACCGAATCCTATTTCCTGCTGGGTGAGGCGTTTTTGAATGATCGGTGCCAGATCCGTAAAGGCGCCGCTCATAATAAACAAAATATTGGCGGTATTGACCGATTGTTTTTCGCGCTTGCCGGTTTTGCGGAACCGTTCAATCTCCTGAATCATGGAAATGGGATCATGGGGCACCTTCAGGTCCACCTCCGTTTCTTCCATGGGTTTGAGCAACGCGCGTTGCACACCGGTGCGCGAGACGTCGGCGCCGATCAGGTTGCGGCTGGAAGCAATTTTATCAATTTCATCTATATAAATGATGCCGCACTCTGCCAGTTCGATATCATCATCGGCTTCGCGCACCAGGTCGCGCACCAGGTCTTCAACATCACCGCCGACATAGCCGGTTTCGCTAAACTTGGTGGCATCACCCTTTACAAAGGGAACGCCGATTTTAGCAGCGATTAACTTGATAATATACGTCTTGCCCACGCCGGTGGGCCCGATCATCAGGACATTGTTTTTGATGTTGCCCACCTTGGATGCGTTTTCAGTGGGTTCCTGGCCTTCCCGAGAGCGCCGGATGCGATTAAAATGGGTACAGATTTTGGTAGCCAGAATCGCTTTGGCACTGTCCTGTTTGACGACAAACTGATCCAGATAGGCGATTAGCTCCTCGGGCTTCAAATCAAAATTGATTTCCTTTTTGCGTTTGGGAGTCGGTTTAACCGTATCGACAGCATTTTCCTCGGGCAAAACCACCGGTGTGACAATTTTGACGTTTTGGCCGTATTTTTTTGACAAAAACTCGCCGATTTCTTTCTCTAATTCCTTTGGGTCCGGAATTTTTTCATCATGTGATTTCATGACTTAAAGATAACCATAGCCGCTGTCAAATGCAAGACTGGAGTGGTCGCGCCTCTTCCAAATGGGTCACGGATATGACGGCTGAATAGCAGGTCTCAAGCGGTGAAACTGACCTCGTAAAAAAATATGTAAAATGAACAAAAATCATGTTGACAAGCACCTAAAAAAAGATGTAAAAACATTAAAATTTTATAATCAAGCCCAACCCATCAAATAATGAATAAAATTTATAATTTATAAATAAATTACAATTTAACATATAAAATAAATTATATTCATTTCTAAATGCTGTATAGCCGAACCCAAATTTATCATCATTATTCAAACACTTTAAGACCATTTTGATGTAAAACTGTCAAAGAAAGGGGGATATTATGGCAGAAAAAGAAGTCGTCGAAACTTCTGAAGCTGAAATTGCGGTCCACTGGGGTGAAGAAGAGCTTATCAAACCTTCTGTTAAGTTTATTGCCCAGGCCAATATGAGCGATGAAGGCGTCTATGAGCGCTTTAGCCTGGACAATTTTCCCAATTGCTTCAAAGAATATGCCGATCTTCTCGACTGGTATGAATACTGGGATGAAATCCTGGATACCAGCGATGCGCCCTGCTGGAAGTGGTTCAAGGGCGGTAAAATAAACGCCAGCTACAATTGCGTCGATCGGCATCTGGCCCAAAACAAGAATAAGACTGCGATTCATTATGTGCCGGAACCCGAGCAAGAAAAAGTCGAACACGTCACCTA
>JASJAN010000033.1 GCA_030066985.1 Desulfobacterales bacterium | reverse complement strand
GGTGTAATCCATCACCAGTTGACGATCCTCTGGTTTTCGAATGATGGGCAGCAGCGCAACATGCGCCGAGGCAACTTTGGGCGGCAAAATCAAACCGTCATCGTCGCTGTGGATCATAATCAGCCCGCCGATCATGCGGGTCGAGGAACCCCATGAGGTGGTGTAGGCAAATTCTTCGGTTTCGGCGGCTGTTTGAAATTTAATGTCAAAGCCCCGCGCAAAATTTTGTCCCAGAAAATGCGATGTCCCGGTCTGCAGAGCCTTGCGATCCTGCATCATGGACTCTATGGCCAAAGTATCCACCGCCCCCGGAAACCGCTCAGCCGGTGATTTGTGGCCCCGGATAACCGGCATGGCCAGATAATCCTCCACGCAGGTGGTATAGACATCCAGCATCATGCTGGTGCGCTCAATGGCCTCTTCTGCCGTGGCATGGGCGGTGTGGCCTTCCTGCCACAAAAATTCGCTGGTTCTTAAAAAAATTCGGGTGCGCATTTCCCAGCGAACCACGTTGGCCCACTGATTGATAAGGATCGGCAGATCGCGATAGCTGCTGACCCAGCGGGAAAATGAATCACCGATGATTGTTTCGGAAGTGGGTCGCACCACCAGCGGCTCGGCCAGCTTTCCAGCAGGTTCAAGACCGCCGCCATCGCCCTTTTCCAATCGATGATGGGTCACCACCGCACATTCTTTGGCAAAACCTTCAACGTGTTCGGCCTCTTTTTCAAGAAAACTCAGCGGAATAAAAAGGGGAAAATAGGCGTTTTTAACACCAGTGGCTTTGAATAAAGTGTCCATCGCCTGGACGATGTTTTCCCAAAGTGCATAGCCCCATGGTTTGATGACCATACAGCCCCTGACAGTTGACCGTTCCGCCAGATCCGAGGCCCTTATCACCTGTTGATACCATTCCGGGTAATCCTCATTTCGTGTCGGTGAAATAGCGCTCTTAGCTTGATTTGCCATGTTGTGCCTTTCTGTCGTCAAATTCGATGGTTCATTTCCATCTGAAAACCAATTCGTGCTGTTTTAGCTTTTGGAATTGGCACGTTTAAGGTTTCTGTTTTTTGCCGTCCAGATCATTAACATATTGACGCACCTCATTCAGCAGAACATCCACCAGCTTGTCCTGCGCAAATTTTTTGACCACCTTTCCTTTTCTGAACAACACCCCGCTGCCGTCTCCGCCGGCAATGCCGATATCCACCTCCTTGGCTTCACCGGGGCCGTTGACCACGCAGCCCATGATGGCGACCTTGACCGGTTCAGTCGTGGTCATCAGGGCTTTTTCAACCCGTTCAACGATGTCGAACAGCTCGATGTTACAGCGTCCGCACGTGGGGCAGGCAATAATTTCGGGTCCGCGGTGGCGAATATCAAGGGCCCTCAGGATTTCGAATCCAACCCGCACTTCCTCGACCGGATCACGGGTCAAGGAAACCCGAATGGTGTCACCAATTCCTTCGGCCAGCAGCATCCCGATTCCCAGGGCTGATTTAACAATACCCGGATACAGAGCACCGGCTTCGGTGACACCGACATGCAGCGGCAGGTCTGTCTTGGTGGACAGGAGCCGGTAGGCTTCCAGCGTGCGATGCACATCGGAGGCTTTGAGCGAAATTTTAATTTGATCAAAGTCCAACGATTTGAGCAATTCCACATGGCGCAGACCGCTCTCCACCATGCCGGCTGCCGTAACACCATTATATTTTTTTAGGATATCCTTTTCAAGGGAGCCGGAATTGACACCGATGCGAATGGGGATATTGTGATCCTTAGCACAATCGACAACGGCCTTGACCTTTTTGTGCGCACCGATGTTGCCCGGATTGATGCGTAAACCATCCGCACCGGACTTGGCGGCTGCAATCGCCAGGCGGTAATCAAAGTGAATGTCGGCAATCAGCGGAATACGGATCTGTTTTTTGATGGCCGCAATAGCCTTCGCAGCTTCAGCGTCCGGAACGGCCACACGCACGATTTCGCAACCGGCTTCTTGCAGGCGCTCAATCTGTGCGACAGTTGCAGCCACATCCGGCGTCGGTGTGTTCGTCATGGATTGCACCGCGATGGGTGCCCCGCCACCGATTTTTACGTTACCGATTGAAATCTGACGGGTTTTCTTGCGTTTGATCTTTGTTTGATGCATAAAATGTTTATTTTTCAACCAATAAAATTGTGGTATAGTGCTCCTGGTTTGCAGGTGAGGTGTACAGTCGGCTAAATTTCTGTCGCTCAGTTTCAAATTTAATGCGCGATAAACTATCTGTAAAGTGACCTCTCAGCCGCAAATCATCACAATAAGCGGCAATACCCATCAATAGCAGAAACAGACCCGAGAGCGGTCTCAAAACATTCAACATTATCAATGAAATATCGAGTGGTTTAGATATCTTACACTAACAAACGGATTTAGAATATTCAAGTAAAATACGGCAAAAACCGCAACAATGACTGTTAGCTAATATGCATCCATCAGGAGTTCAAGTATGAAACGTCAAAAGGGTGAAAAATTTGCAGACAAGCACGATCCTGGGACTAAAATCGATGACCGCATTAAAGACGCTCTAGCGCAACAGACAGAGCATAATGAAGTACCCTGTGCGGTGGCCTTTACAATAGCCGAAGCGTTGCAGGTCTCACCGGCTGATGTGGGCAAAGCAGCTGATTTACTGGAAATGGAGCTGGTAAAGTGTCAGTTGGGGCTCTTTGGTTATAAACCGGACAAAAAAATCGTAACGCCCGAAGCACCCGAAAATCCAGATCTGGAAAAAGCCATTCGGGACTCGCTGGTTGACGGTAAGCTTCCCTGTCGCAAGGCCTGGGAAATCGCCCGCAACCAGGAGCTCCCCAAAATGGCCGTCAGTGCGGTCTGTGAGCATCTTGAGATTAAAATAGGACCCTGTCAACTGGGTGCTTTTTAGCTTCTGGGCGCTTAAGATTGTGCGCCTTTGAGGCGATAATATATAGTGGGAAGGCTTTCATATCAGGCGAGATCACGGGCAAAAAGCCCGAAAACTTGCCATTAGGGTCTAAAACCCTTATGATTACAAAATATTATGACTGAAGCGGTCCCTGGCTGCGACACGGCTGCCGTTTGGCAGTGCCATATATTTGGTTTGACCCGTATCCAGCTTGTCCGCTGGGTGCACACCTGACGGGTTTAAAATTAATTTGTTATAATTCAGAGGGTTTAGAAAATTATCACGCACATACAAGGTTAACCATGGGTAGCTTATCGGCAGTTAACAATATATTGCGCCACAGAACCGGTTTCCAGATAACGGTCCTGATTTTATGGGGGGTCCTCGGTTATTATGCTTTGAGCCCTGTGATCGGCGAATATCGGTTTGCCACCCTGCAAAAAATTCTGAAAACCGGGCAGATAACGGTTGTTACGCGCAATACCGCCGACTGTTATTATCTTTACCGGGATCAGCCAATGGGCTTTGAATACGAGCTGGCTCAGGCTTTTGCCGCCTATCTGGGCGTGCGTTTGGAAGTAAAGGTGATGGATGACTGGGATGAAATGCGCAAAGCGGTAAACCGCGGATCGGCCGCCTTTATTGCCGCCAGTTCGCCCATCATACCGCAACGCCGGCAGGCAGTCGCTTTTTCAGACGGTTACATGGAAGTCACCCAACAAATTATTACCCATCGTAAAAACGCGCGCATCCGAAAACTTGAAGATCTTTCCGGCAAAACCATCGATGTCAGAAAAGGAACCGCTTATCAGCAACGTTTAGCCGAGCTGAAGCATCAGGGGATCGACCTATCCATCCGTTTGCACGATGACCTGCCCACCGAGGAACTTATTCAGAAAGTCGCTGATGGTGAAATTGACTTTACGATTGCCAACAGCAATATCATTTCGATCAACCAGCGCAATTTTCCGGCGGCGGTCAGTGCTGGAGCAATTAAAGATCGTCTGCAGCTGGGATGGGCCGTTTATCCAAAATCGACCGAGTTACTTGAGCGCATAAATGACTTTTTTAATGTAATCAAGAAAAGCGGTGAATACGATAAGATTTATCAGAAGTACTACGGGGAAGATAAGGAATTTGATTATGTTGATTTGAAGGCGTTTCACCGACGGCTGAAATCCAGACTCTCCCGTTACAGTACCTTTATTAAAGTGGCCGCCAACAAGCACGGGTTTGACTGGCGACTGATTGCCGCCCAGATGTACCAGGAATCACACTTGAATCCCTGGGCCAAAAGCCAGGCCGGTGCCAGGGGGTTGATGCAAATTTTACCTTCCACCGCCAGAAGCTTAGGGGTCACCGACCTTTACGATCCGGTACAAAACATCAATGCCGGGGTACAGCACTTAAAAAACCTGTACGATATGTACGATTCAGTCACCGGAGATGACCGTTTGCTAATTTCGCTGGCCGCTTACAATACCGGTCAGGGGCATATATACGACGCCCGTAAACTCGCCAAAAAAAAGGGACTTGACCCTAACAAATGGGAGTCCCTTGCCCAAACCCTGCCGCTGCTGCGATATCGAAAATACTATAAACACGCCAAGTACGGTTATTGCCGCGGCACCGAGCCGGTACGCTATATCAAGCAAATTATTATTTACTACGATGTGTTAAAACGCCAGGGATTCGAGTACAAAACTGCGAAAGCATAGCGTCCAATATCGGTGTCTTAGAGTTTGAAAGGGAAGTCGCAAGAATCTCAAAGGTGGTTTTATAAGCTGGAGTAATGGAGTGTTGGAGTAATGTAAAATCAAAATCGAACACGATCATTTATTAACCCAATACTCCAGTTATCCAGTACTACATCTCTCCAATGGTAGTAGAACCCATCTTAAAAATAGTAGATCACGCCCAAGGGCGCGGCACAAAACCGATTCAAAAACGGAGTATACACGTTAGTATTCGAGTATTTTGAATCGGTTTTTAACAAAGCCATTGGGCGTTAGATGCATTTTTGAGATGGGTTCTAATACATTGCATTGACGCCAACAAACGGATTGGTCTGCTTTTCGTGTCCGATGGTCGTTTCCGGCCCGTGCCCGGTATAAACGCGCGCATCTTCAGGCAGCGCAAACAGCTTATCCTGGATACTGGATTTGAGCGTTTCAAAACTTCCCCCCGGAAAATCCGTCCGGCCGATTGACCCGGCAAATAGGGTATCCCCCACAAACACATGACCGTCAGCAAACAGAGAAACGCCGCCGGGTGTGTGACCGGGCGTGTGGATAACATTTAGGGTAATATTGCCAAAGGTAATGGTATCCCCATCGTCTATGTTGCGATCGGGCGGCGGTGAGTCTTCTGCAGTAAGGCCCCAATTGGAGGCACTGGCTGCTATTTTAGACAGCATGGGTGCATCCAGGGCATGAATTAAGATGGGAGCGTTTGTGGCCGCATGAATGTCTTTGTTGGCACTGACATGATCAAAATGGCCGTGAGTGTTGATGATATGGGTAACCGTTAAGTTCGAATCCGCCACTCCCTGCATAATTTTACCGGCTTCATCGCCCGGATCAATAATAACGGCTTGCAAAGTGTCTTCGCATCCAACAATAAAGCAGTTGGCCATGATGGGCCCTACGGGTAACGTCTTGATGATCATTGAATCAGCCTCCAGTGTCGATTGAATTTGGATTTTGGATTTCAGATGGCAATTAGGATGTCTACCGGGGGATTTCAGGTGTTTAGATAGCCGGCGTTACATTTATTGGCATCGATTTATGTTTAGGAAGAATTGTTTGTTGTTTCTTCTGGTTTGTCCGTCTTGATTTCTCCCTTTTCGGCTGCGATGCGGATACGGTCGACAATTCCATTGATAAACGCTCCGGATTCCTCGGTGCCGAATTTTTTCGCCACATCTATGGCTTCGTTGATGGATACCTTTGGCGGAATATCGGGGCAAAACAGCATTTCAAATACCGCCACCCGCATGACATTGCGGTCTACACAGGCCATTCGCCGCACTTTCCAATTCTCGGAATATCGCTCTATGATGGCGTCGATCTGATCTTGAGCTGCCAAAACCCCATTTACCAACTGCATAAAAAATGGCCTTACCTTTTGCGGCAGGGCAAAATTCTCACAGAAACGTTCCAGCATCTGCGGGGAACCGTTCTGTTGGGTATCCATATAAAAGAGCGCCTGCATGGCCAGCTCTCGGGCTCGGCGACGGGTCCCCATAGCAATATCTATCCCACAGCCTCAAGCAAATTCGCCATTTCAACAGCTGCCATGGCTGCGCTCCAACCCTTATTACCAGCTTTGGTGCCGGCTCGCTCGATGGCTTGCTCGATGGTGTCAGTGGTGACGATGCCAAAAATAATCGGCACTTCAGAATCAAGGCTGACCTGGGCAATACCTTTGGACACTTCAGCGCTGACATAGTCAAAATGGGGGGTTGCGCCCCGGATAACAGCCCCCAGACAGATGATGGCATTCACCTTTTTGGGGTTTGCCATTTTTTTGGCAACCAGCGGGATCTCAAAAGCGCCTGGGACTTTGACAATCTGAATGTCAGTGTCTTTGGCCCCTGAGCGCACCAGTGCATCCAAGGCACCACTTAGCAGTTTATCGGTTATAAAATCGTTAAACCGACTGACAACAAGGGCAAACTTTTTACCTTCGGCATTTAAGTGAGCTTCAAGAGTCTTGGCCATAAAAGCTCCTTTCAATGTAGGCTATTGTTAGGTCATACACATAGGTTACGGAATACGTTTATTTTGAGTGTCGGGTAACACGTCTCAAGGTTTTGGGTTCAGGGTTCAGGGTTCTGTGGTTAGGACGTTTTAGAGATCTGATGTTTTGCCCCGATTCTGTTGTTGTCTAACCTTTCAACCTTTGAACGTTGAACCTTTGAACTTAGCGTTGATTAATTAGCCCAAAAGTACAAAAATATACCGGGCAACCTTTATTGCAATTGTGTGGATTACAATACGAGCGCTAAGGTGCTGCATCCACATTCAGCAAATGCCCCATTTTCAATTTTTTACATTCAAGGTAGCATTTGTTGTGTTCATTCGCTGGAATTTCAATCGGAACCTGCTCGACTATTTTAAGCCCATAACCGTCTAATCCCACCATCTTTTTGGGATTATTGGTCATAAGTTTCATTTTGCGCACACCCAGGTCAACCAATATTTGGGCGCCAATACCGTAATTGCGCATGTCCGGTTTAAAGCCCAGTTTTTCATTGGCTTCAACGGTATCCAGACCTTCGTCTTGCAGTGCATAGGCCCTTAACTTATTCACCAGGCCGATACCGCGGCCTTCCTGCCGGATATAAAGCAGAACGCCACAACCTTCCTGTTCAATCATCTTCATCGCCCGGTGCAGCTGAGGCCCGCAATCACAGCGCATGGAACCGAAAATATCGCCGGTCAGGCACTCGGAATGCACCCGCACCAGGACCGGTTTTTTAGAATCAATGTCACCTTTGACCATCGCAATATGCAGAAGCCTATCGACATCATTTTCAAAAACGACGGCTTTAAAATCACCTGCCACAGACGTGGGTATGGTTGTTTCGGCCGATCTTTGCACAAAGGATTCGGTCCGCATGCGGTATTCAATCAGATCTTCAATGGTACAAATGCCGATGCCATGTTTTTTGCTGAATTTTTCCAGAGCCGGCATCCGCGCCATTGTCCCGTCATCGTCCATTACTTCACAAATAACGCCGGCAGAGGTCAGGCCGGCCAGACGGGCAAGGTCCACGGAGCCCTCTGTCTGCCCGGCTCGCACAATAACGCCGCCGGCTTTGGCTCTGAGCGGAAATATATGGCCCGGACGCACCAGGTCACGGGGCTGACAATCAGCGGCAACAGCAGTCAAAATGGTGGTTGCACGATCATGAGCCGAAATACCGGTACTGACCCCGCAGCGGGCTTCAATCGAAACGGTAAAACCGGTTCCGAATGGAGACTGATTGTTGTCAACCATGGGCGGCAAATCAAGCGAATCACATTTTTCGGGGGTCATTGCCAGACAAATGAGACCCCGTCCGTACTTGGCCATAAAATTGATGGCTTCTGGTGTTACCTTCTCGGCGGCCATGCATAGATCACCCTCATTTTCGCGGTCTTCATCATCCACCAGGATGACCATTTTACCGTCTTGAATATCTTGAATGGCCTTTTCTATTTTCAAATGTGGCATGGGTTATTGATCTCCTAAATTTTTTTTCGGAACCGACAACCTTAAGGAAGGTAAGTTCGAGGTTGCTTTAAGTCCCAAATTACCAGTATCATGGAGTACTGGCGTTATGTAAAATGAGAGTTCACTTTCAATCATCACTCCATCACTCCAATGGAATTCTACAAATATCCTGATTTGGCTAAAAATTCCTTGTCAATGACCGAAGCGGTCTTTGTTTGATCATTGCTCCGGGTAAATTGTTCGACGTATTTGCCAATCATATCGGTTTCGATATTAACTGCCTCCCCCGTTTGTTTTATGCCAACAGTCGCTATGCTGGCAGTATGCGGAATGATACTGACCGTAAAACCATTTGGATCGCAGGTGTTGATGGTCAAACTGACCCCATCGACGGCAACGGATCCTTTATGGATCATGTAACGCGCCAGTGTTTCCGGCACCGCAAAAGTTATGATAATGGCATTTCCCATTTTCTCCCGCTGCTTGATGACGCCGATACCATCAATATGTCCTGAAACCAGATGCCCGTCAATGCGGTCGGACAGGCGCATGGCGCGCTCAAGATTTAGGCGGTCACCCTGCTTAGCTTTGCCGAAAGTGGAAATTGCCAGAGTTTCGGGGGACAGATCCACCTCAAATTGTTTCGCACTGATTTTAACCACTGTCAGGCAGGCGCCGTTGACCGCAATGCTGTCACCAATTTTGGTTTGATCAAGAGCAAAATCAGCCTTAATCGAAAGGCGTTTTCCCTGACCTGCGGGTCGTATTGCGCTGATGGTACCCAAACCTTCAATTATTCCGGTAAACATGAATTTTTCTGTGGCCTATTGCTGGTTATTCGTTGCTCACGTGGCTTGGCATTAAATGAGTGAAAATTCAAACGATTAAACCTATACGACTCTACCAATATAATGATTATCTGGCAACTTACAACTGACAACTCACCATACGATTCTAGCGGATATATCCTTCTATCATGACATCGTCAGCAAAGCGCTGAACACGAATGTGATCGAGTTGAATGCTGTCTTTCATCAATGCCGGCCCCGCTCCACGGCATATCGGAAAGCCGTCATCTCCACCCAAAATTTTGGGTGCATAAAAAAAGAGGACCTTATCGACAATACCGCTATTCAGTGCCGACGCCAGCACGCAACTGCCGCCCTCAATTAAAAGACTGGTGATACCCTCAGACCCCAACCAATCCATCATTGACGAAAGATCAATTTGGCCGCCTTTGAGCGGCTGCTCGATAACACGCACCCGGGCTTTTGGGATGTGTTTGCTTTTTTCTCGGGCTGCAGCTCGTCCGGCAACGACAATGGTTTCCGCATCGGAATCCAGTGCCAAGACCTGCGCGTCTGGAGATATGGACAGGTGCGTATCGAGGACGATTCTAACCGGATCGACACCTTTTGGGGTACCTAAACGCGTGGTCAAACTCGGGTTATCGGCCTGGATGGTGCCAATTCCCACCATAATGGCATCAATTGCATGCCGCAACCGGTGCACGAATCTGCGCGCCTTTTCCCCCGTAACCCACTTCGAGTCACCGGTGCGCGTTGCGATGCGCCCATCCAAAGTAGCAGCACACTTTAATATGACAAACGGCCGTCCCGTACTGACAAATTTAATGAACACCTCATTCAGCCGAACAGCCTGCTTTTCACAAACACCTACCTGCACTTCAATGCCATGCTGCCTTAAAAACGATGCGCCGCCTCTGGCCTTGGTATGCGGATCGGCCATGGCCACTATAACCCGGCGGATACCGGCATCAAGAATTTTGCGTGTGCATGGCGGCGTCCGACCCGTGTGATTGCAGGGCTCTAAATTGACATACAGGGTGGCACCCTTGGCTTTTACGCCGGCATCTTCAATGGCGTTTACCTCGGCATGCGCCTGCCCCACCGCCCGATGGTATCCGCGGCCGACGATCTGACCATTTTTGACGATCACTGCGCCAACCATCGGATTCGGTGACGTGTAGCCTTGTCCCTTCTTGGCGAGTTTCAAGGCCATTCGCATAAAATGTTCGTGTTCCATTCGTTTCAGAGATCAGAGGTCAGATGTCAGATGTCAGATGTCAGACTGCTATTGAATCTAATGCATTGTGTCTGATGTATTATTACAGTTCTCTGAACTCCGTCCTCTGTCTTCTGTCCTCTGTTATCTGTTTTCTGTCGTCTGAACTCTGTCATCTACTTGCCGCGGCGTCCTGTCCGGCGAAGTTTCTTGACCGCCTTAGCTTTAGCGATGGCGGTTAACGAAGACGGAAGCTTGTTAAAGCGAAGCCGGGTTATTTATCTTCTGTCTTCTGGTTGCTGAGCAGGGTTTTCAACTCAGAAACAAAGTCATTAACATCTTTAAATTCACGATAGACCGAGGCAAAGCGAACATATGCGACATCGTCCAGGTCATGCAGCATTGTCATTATTTTCTCTCCGAGAAAGGAAGCTGGTATTTCTTTTTCACCCGTTTCCCTGAGATCCCGTTCGAGATCGTCGATAAATTCTTCGATCACGTTGATGCTGATGTTTCGCTTTTGGCACGCTTTTTTGAGGCCGGACCGGACCTTATCGCGGTTAAATACTTCACGCCGGCCATCTTTTTTGATAATCATAATCGGGATTTCTTCAATGTGCTCATACGTTGTGAACCGACGCGTGCACACAATACATTCTCGGCGCCGGCGGATAACACTGGCATCTTTGCTCAATCTCGAATCAATGACTTTGTTGTCGATTTCACCACAATATGGACACTTCATGATTCTTCCCCCTGCGGTTTGGTGTCAAGGTGAATCAGCTCTATGTTGGCTTCTTCCAGCATGTCCTTTGATATATCATCCGCATAACCGGCGTGATAATATATTTTATCTATCCCCGCATTAATGATCATCTTTGCACATATTGAACAGGGTAAATTGGTGCAAAATACACTGGCGCCTTTCAAAGAGACCCCATGATAAGCTGCTTGAATAATTGCATTTTGCTCCGCATGGATGCCACGGCACAACTCGTGCATTTTGCCGGATTCAATCCCTAATTTTTCGCGCAAACAGCCCACTTCTTCACAATGACGAACACCGGTCGGGGCCCCATTGTAACCGGTTGACAGGATGCGTTTATCCTTAACGATAATGGCACCAACCGCTCGTCGAAGGCAAGTTGAGCGCCGTGCAACCAGCATCGCGATATCCATAAAGTAATTTTCCCATGAAGGTCGAGAATCATCGGCTGCCATAAAAATCATATTCTCCTTATCGGTATTTTATTAAGAATGCAAGGGCTTGAAATATCGTCAAAAAATGGCAACAGCCGGATTGGGCGCAGAAACACCTGTGATTATCATTGATTCGATGCAATTAATTGATATTTCCTGGTGAATGCGTCCGCCGGCAGGATGCCCGTAAAAAAGTTAGCTTTGAATAATATATGTCTAACCCGTTTACCGCAAGCAAAAAAATGGCAAGGCTCAGAGTGCCTTGCCATTTCGAATTGACCTTTCCGCGAATCTGGCTGTTTGGCAGCCGTTTTCGTTACCGGTGTGTTACGGGCCTCCAACCGTGCAAAATTTAATGGCTAATCGGAATATTTTTTCAAGATCAAAGTGGCATTTGTTCCACCGAACCCAAACGAATTGGTCATGGCCGCATTGACTGTCGTCTGACGCGCGGTGTTGGGCACATAGTCCAGATCACATTCTTCTGCCGGGTTCTCATAATTTATCGTCGGTGGAATCTCATCACGATTAACGCTCAAAACGCTGAACACCGTTTCAATGCCACCAGCGCCGCCCAATAGATGGCCGGTCATTGATTTTGTGGAACTCATCGCCAATTTATAGGCATGGTCTTTAAATACCGCTTTAACCGCCCGGGTTTCATACAAGTCGTTTAGTTCAGTGGAGGTGCCATGGGCATTTATATAGTCCACCTCATCGGGGGCCATACCGGCATCATCTAATGCCGCCTGCATGCACCTTACCGCACCGTCGCCATCCGGGCATGGTGAGGTAATGTGGTAGCCATCTCCGGTTAGCCCGAATCCCGCCATCTCAGCATGAATGGTGGCGCCTCTTTCCAACGCAAAATCTAAAGATTCCAATATCAAAATGCCGCAGCCTTCACCAATGACAAACCCGTCTCGATCACGATCAAACGGTCGTGAAGCTTTTTGGGGTTCATCATTGCGAGTCGAAAGGGCCTTCATGGCATTGAAGCCGGCAACCGCAGTCTTGGATACAACTGCTTCGGTGCCACCGGTGATCATGGCGTCTGCCATGCCATTTTGAACCATTTTGAAGGAGTCACCCACCGCATGGGCTCCGGCGGCGCAGGCGGTTGCCAGCGATAGGTTCGGGCCTTTGGCACCAAAATGAATGGATATCATGCCCGGCGCCATATTACCGATCATCATCGGGATAAAGAACGGGCTCACCCGTCTGGGGCCTTTGGTGGCGACATTTAAAATCGTATCTTCCATGATTCCGAGACCGCCCAAACCGCAGCCGGTGACAACCCCGATGCGATCTGCATTGGAGCTGTCTATTTTCAAGCCGGAGTCTTCCATTGCCATTCGTGTTGCCGCCATGGCATATGAAATAAACAGCTCGTTTCGCTTGGCCTCTTTTTTCGGAATAAAGTCTTCCGCGTTAAAACCCTTGACTTCGCCGGCGATTCGAGTCAGATAATTTGACGCGTCAAATCGGGTGATCTCACCGATACCCGATTTTCCGGCACAGAGTGCCGACCAGCTGTCCTCGACACCAATTCCGATTGGGGTCACCAGCCCCATTCCTGTTATGACAACTCGCCTTTGCAAGGGACCTCCTTTGTGGCAATATCGGGCGACTCCCATCACCCGCATCCAGATTAATATTTGGTTTGGCAGCGCCGTAGCGTGCCTGCTATCGCCAAAGCCCACCCACCCGCGGTAACGGGCGTCCACCGGTGAATTTGGCAAATGAAACTGCCGTTCGTTACATTCAGAATCCAATGCCCCAAGGGCGGCACTACTTTCCGGATCACTAAATGCACAGCAGTCGTTGCAAGTCCGTTAAGCTTACAAAAAACTAACAAGCGTCAACCTACTGCTTGTTGACATAGGCAATGGCATCTTTAACCGTAGTTATTTGCTCGGCATCCTCGTCCGAGATATCGGTGTCAAACTCTTCTTCCATTGACATAATTAACTCAACCAGATCGAGTGAATCGGCTCCTAAATCATCAACAAATGACGCCTCAGGAACGACTTCTTCCAATTCAACACTCAGTTTTTCGGCAATGATCTTTTTGACTCTCTCCTCAACAGACATCTGATTTTCCTCCTTACCCGGTCTCCCCGGTCATCCATAGTTTTCATCAAAGTTTGAAACTTGTTTAATCCAAAATGTATCGGAAACTGGCTTTAGATTACTTGAATCGATCTCATAATAATTTAGTAACTGGCTTTAAAATGATTAGATTTTAACCGAAGACAAGGCGCGGGGAGGAGAAAATCGTGCCGCGTACATTTGGTACGTTAGCGGTTTTCTCCTTCCCGTAACGCTGTATTCGGTTAAAAGATGGCCATTTTAAAGCCAGTTTACATGTACATTCCGCCAGTGACGTGAAGTACCTGCCCCGTAATATACGCCGCATTATCGGAAGCCAGAAACGTAATGGCTTCGGCGACATCCTGAGGCGTACCGGCTCTTTGCAGCGGGATGATACTGAGCATCGCCTCGCGGGCTTTTTCTGACAAAACGGCGGTCATATCGGTTTCAATAAAACCAGGGGCAACCGCATTTACCGTAACTCCCCTTGATCCGAGTTCTTTGGCAACGGTTTTGGTCAGACCGATCATACCGGCTTTTGAAGCCACATAATTGGCCTGGCCGGGATTGCCCATGACGCCCACGACCGAAGCCAAATTAATGATGCGGCCCATTCGCTGCTTGACCATAATTTTGGACACCGCCTTGATACAATTGAACGCGCTTTTCAGGTTAACACTGATCACTACATCCCAGTCTTCTTCTTTCATGCGCATAATCAGGCCATCGCGGGTGATACCGGCATTGTTGACCAGCACATCAATCTGCCCGTATTGGCCCATCACCGCCTCCACCCAGTCGGACACCGATGCGCTGTTGGCAACATC
The DNA here is from genome assembly GCA_030066985.1 of Desulfobacterales bacterium. Lineage (NCBI taxonomy): Bacteria > Pseudomonadati > Thermodesulfobacteriota > Desulfobacteria > Desulfobacterales > Desulfobacterales bacterium. Next base: position 59,855 of record JASJAN010000033.1, on the reverse strand, counting down.
TACCTGCGCAAAAGAGGCTTCGGGACCCAATGCTTTGGCAGCAGCTTCACCGGCCTCGGTGTTGACATCGCAGATCGCCACCTTGGCGCCCTCCTTGGCAAAATTTTCAGCTGTTACCTGTCCGATCCCAGCCGCCCCTCCGGTTACCATGACCACTTTGTTTTCGAATCGCAATTCAATCTCCTTCCGCACCACCCTGATTGAGCGATACACGCTCAATTGGGGTAAGGTTTAACGATTAAAAATAATATCCGCTGCACGGTCCATGTCAGCAATGATATTGTGATAGCTCTCTGCCAGTTTAGCGTGCGATATTTCTGACAGGAAATTTGCCGACTGCTCGGCGTCAAAAATACCGGAGCCGTACAGAATCTTTAAAATATTGCCGGATGTCAGCTGCGCAATTTCATTGGCAAATATACGTGAAAAAACGCGAGTTTTTTCGGCTTGGGCATGGTTTTCCCCGGTTAAAACCACCGCCTGTCGTGCAAAACTGGCGGCGACTTCGACATATTGCATCATATCCGCCAAGGCAAACATAATGGTCTGCTCACGGGTCAGCCGGTTGTCATTGACCAAAAAGATGGATTTATTAAGGGCCCGAGCTGCCAGAGCAATGGTGCGGCAGCCGGCTTCATTGTTTTGGGATTCGAGCTGATCCATTTCTTCGGCAATGCCATCGTAAAAGGCACCTTTTGATTTACGCGTTGTCTTCCAGCGAAAGGTACTGATGATATTTTGCTGGATTTCGCTTGTGCCTTCGTAAATGCAGGTAATTTTGACATCACGCTTGATTTTCTCGACACCGTATTCGGTAATATAGCCATATCCGCCCAAGGCTTGCATGGCATCATCAGCCGCTTTGTTGGCCACCTCGGTAGCAAACAGTTTGGCAATAGAGCCCTCCACCTCAAGGCCCTGTTCACCTGCATCCAATCTGGTGGCCACTTCATCGATATAGGTGGCTGCAGCGGCAAGACGTACCGCATGCGGCACCACCAGTTTGTGGGTGTAGCCCTGCTTTTCTGAAAGCGGTGTTTTAAACTGAATACGTTCCTGGGCATAGGGCAAAACGATATCCAGGGCCGCTTCGCCGCCGCCTAACGCCATAGAGGCCACCATCAGACGGGTATAGCCGAATACCTTGCTGGCCTGCTTGAGCCCCTCTCCTGTCACGCCGCCAATGATATTTTCAACCGGTGCAATTACATCGGTAAAAGTCAACGGTGAGGTGTTCGAGGCCCGAATACCATGTTTTTCTTCGCCTTTGCCCCGCTCATAGCCTTCGGTGTCCTTTTCAATAATAAAAAAGGTTGCGCCTTCGGGGGTATTGGCCAGCAGGGTTATAAATTCTGCATAACCGCCGGTAGAGATAAATTGCTTGGTACCGTTTATCTTGTAGCCGGTGATGTTGCCGCTTTCATCCGTGACCGGTTCGGCTTTGGTCTTGATTGAAGCCACATTGCTGCCGGCATCGGGTTCGGTAACCGCATAAGCCACCAGGGCGTCCCCAGCTGCGATTTTACCCAGCCATTTTTGTTTTTGCTCTTTGGTGCCCCCCACGATAATGGGATCTGCCCCTAATTGAATGGCAAAGAAGGCGGTGGTAATACCCAGGCATATTTTGGCCATTTCTCTGGTAATGGCACAGCTGTCACGGGCGCCGCCGCCCAGTCCCCCATATTCTTCGGGAATCATGAGCAGCTGAAGCCCGATTTCCGGGCCGAGCATTTCACGAATGGTGTCTTCGGGAAAAATTTCTTCCCGATCGAATTCAGAAATTTTTTCAGGCGTCAAAAGCCGCTTTTTGAGTTGCCCGACCGTATCCAGGACCATTTGCCGAGATTCCAGGTCCAGTCCATATAGATCGCTGTTGTTTGATGTCTTTGTTGAAGTCATTAAATTTAATCCTTTTGAAAATGAAAACGGTTGGCGATGGCATTAAAGATTAGTCTTCTTCGGTCTCGACAACCTTACGGCCTTTGTAATATCCGCAACTGGGGCAGGCATGGTGAGGCTGGGTGGCTTCACCACATTCCGGACAGGAAGACAGATTCGGCGCGCTAAGTTTCTGGTGGGTCCGACGCTTATCGCGCTTTGACTTGGATTTTTTACGTTTTGGTACCGCCATGAGTAATCTCCTAATAATTTGAAATTTATATATATTTTAATTTTTAAAGACTCATTTTTAAAGGTGGGCATCTAGTAATTTATCTGTAAGCGATTGTCAAGAGTTTTCGTCAATTTTATGCAATTTGTTCTCTTGTACTCGCTATCCTTCTGTGATATTGAAATTCACCGTTGGAAAAATGAATTTAAGTTCTTTTTAAGATTCTAATATCATTAAATTTATAATATGAGAAGATCATCACTTTAGGGATCCTTGTCAATTGAATCGGGTATTGATGACGGATGGAATTGTGGCAAACGAAAGGAAATGATAACTATTACTAAGCCGAATTGGTTTACTTGTCAAACAATTAAATTAGGTAATGACAGGCCGGCTCAGGCCTTTTATTTATTTATATATAAAATTCAATAGTTTATTATAAAATTTCGGCAATATTTGAAGAAAATATTACTTAAAATTTACTCATTTTGAACCCCGAACAACCCAGACAGAGATGAGGGCTAATATGCAAATCGAATCAACAAATGATCTGATCGTGACGCGCTTCCCCCCCAGCCCGACCGGCTTCCTGCATGTCGGTAATGCACGCACCGCCATTTTTAACTGGCTGTACGCCCGTCGTATGCAAGGAAAATTTGTTTTGCGCATCGAAGACACAGATACCGAACGCTCCAACCAGCAGGCCATCGATGCCATTTTCGAGGCCCTCGAGTGGCTGGGCATCGATTGGGATGAAGGCCCTTATTATCAAACCAAACGGCTTGATATTTATCACCAATATTTGGACCGTCTGATCGATTCGGGCCATGCATATTACTGCACCTGTTCACCAGAAGAAATTGAGGCCATGCGAAAAAAGGCAATGGCCAGCGGCGGCAAACCCAAGTATGACGGCACCTGCCGCAATAAAGGCCTGCCGAAAACACCGCAGGCCGTGATACGACTGAAAGCGCCCCTAAGCGGCACTACTGTGGTTGAAGATGTTATCAAGGGCAATATCGTTTTTCAAAATGATGAACTGGATGACTTTATCGTGTGCCGCAGCGACGGTATTCCAACTTATAACTTCGCGGTGGTCATCGACGATATGACCATGCAGATCAATACGGTTATCCGCGGCGATGATCACGTCATGAATACGCCCAAACAAATCCTGCTTTACAAAGCGCTGGATTGCCCCTTGCCGGTTTACGGCCATGTACCCATGGTGCTGGGCACCGACAAAAGCCGTTTCAGCAAACGCCATGGCGCCGTATCCGTATCGGCCTACCGCGATTTGGGCTACCTGCCGGATGCCATGCTCAACTACCTGGTTCGACTGGGCTGGTCACACGGGGATCAGGAATTTTTTACCCGCCAGGAGCTGATCGACGTGTTTGACCTGGAGCATATCGGAAAATCCGCCGGGGTTTTTGATGCTGAAAAGCTTTTGGCACTGAATGCCGACCATATTCGGGCCACACCCGCTGAGGAACTCGTGGAAGCCCTTAAACCGTTTCTAAGGCGTTACAAGACAACCGTTGAGGACAACAACCTTCTACTAAAGGTCATCGAGACCCTGCACGCCCGCAGCAGAACCCTGGACGAAATGGCGCAAAGCGCTTTGTTTTATTTTGCAGATGACATTGAATATGAGGAAAAGGCAGCTAAAAAATTTTTAAAGCCAACGGTGCTCGAAGCCCTGCAATTGCTGTTGGCGCAGTTTGAGCGCCTGGACACTTTTTCCGAAGAAAATCTGGAATCGGCTTTTAAAGCCGTCATGGAGCAGACCGGCCTGAAGCTGGGTAAAATCGCCCAGCCCGTGCGGGTGGCCCTGACCGGTCGAACCGCCAGTCCCGGCATTTTCGAAGTGGCCGCCATCATCGGCAAAGACAAGGTTATTGCAAGGCTGAAAAAGGCTATCCAGTTTATTCAGGATAGAGAAGAATAGCATTAAAACTTACCACAGAGAGCACAGAGCTCGCAGAGTTTATTATTAAAAGTAGTTTTTCCGATTTTTGGATGAGGGATTTTATTGATGAGCAAGGCCGCACAAGGCTTTTGGCCTTCGGCGTACTGTGCGTACGTTGAGGGTCAAAAGGCGCGAAGAACGCCACTCATCGGGAAAATAACCATTCAGAAATCGGAAAAAATTGACTTGACGGGTGGGCAGATGATATATATTTAAGGTTGACTTGAAGATGCTGGGGGATCGTCTAGCGGCAGGACGACGGGTTCTGGCCCCGTTAACCCAGGTTCGAATCCTGGTCCCCCAGCCATTTCGACATATTAAAGAGGTACTCAAAATAATTTGAGTGCCTCTTTTCATTGGGATTTATTTGTTCTGGACTGCAACGCCTGGTCTGACAAATGAAATGCCCGCTTGAGTCTTGAGGCCGACCATCACGGCTTCAATCACCGGCTCATTTACTGGCGTGTCGGAAACCCATTCCACTATAAAATTAGCCCCTGAGCCCCCTTTGATATCTTGCTGACCAACCAAGAACTCGGCGGTCGCCAGGGGGGACATTCTTACCGGTTTTTCAAGATAATTCTGAACCATCTGGCCGCGGGAATCGTAATAGCGAACAGCACTGATGGTTATTGGCTGGTTCGGATCTGAATTGCGGATACTGAGGGTTGCTTCCAGCAGAAAGGGCTTTCCGCCCTGGGCGTAAATATGCGAGTACACAGGTACGTAAACCGTCTGGCCGGCAACCACCGGTTTTGCCAATATCTCAGAGGCGCTGACCTGGGTTGGAATATATTTTAGCTTCTCATCTATATCTTCCACCTGAGTGGCCATGTTAATGACGCTGAACAAGGTGATGATAATCAGCGCTAACAGAGTGCCAAAGACGGCCAAAAAGGTTTTATTGGTCAGCCATGATCCGTTATCGGGTTTGTCGGAAATTGCCATTTTTCCCCCTCCGGGTTTCGTTAAAACCCTTAAACCTGCTCAGTCAAAAATAAGAATGATATAAGAAATAAATAGAATCAAATGGACGGCTCCCTGTAAGACATTAGTGCGCTCCGCGCCGAAGTTGATGACGCTCACCAGCAGGGTGAGGGCCAGCAAAATGATTTGCACAGGTTCAAGCCCCAACTCGATGGTACGGCCGGTAAACAGACTGACGGCCAGCACCGCCGGTATGGTTAAACCAATAGTGGCTAAACCCGATCCCAGGGCAATATTGACGGTGCGTTGCAGTTTGTTGGCGATGGCGGCTTTGGCGGCACCCAGTCCTTCCGGTGACAAGACCAGTATAGCCACTAAGAAACCGCCCAAAGCCTGGGGCGCCTGGAGGCTGGTAATGCCGTATTCCACCAGTTTGGCCATACTCTTGGACAGCAGCACGACCGGCAGCATGGTTAGTATCAGAAAAACAGCATGAAAGCCCACCGATCGGACAATCAGATCGCCGTGCTCATGATGGTCTTCGGCGGCAGTTTCATTATCGGGTTGCACCGGCTGTTGAAAATATTGGCTGTGACGCGTGGTCTGAATCAACAAAAACACTACGTAGAGACCAGCAGACATAATCAGAAGATAGATGGCCAATAAGGTGGAGACCTGGCCCCCCGGTGCAGAGGTCGTATAGCTTGGAACGACAAGCCCCAGCACAGCCAGTGGGAACAACACACCCAGATAAGCCTTGGCGCCAGGCAGGTTATATCCCTGTTCATGGTGACGCAAGCCACCGATCAACAGCGTCAGGCCCAGCATGCCGTTTAAGACGATCATCAACACTGAAAACATGGTATCGCGGGCCAGGGTCGGGTTATTTTCACCGGTGATCATGACCGCTGCGATCATGATCACCTCGATACTGATGACCGCCAATGTTAAAATCAGCGTACCATAAGGCTCGCCAAGAATAATTGCTAAACAATCGGCGTGCCGCACCACGCTGAACGCCAACCACAGCATTGCAGCAAACAGCCATATAAAGAGGATGCCATATTTCAACAAATAGGATAAATCCATCAACCAGGTTTTGCCATAAAAGAAAAATACAAGGGTAGTGATAGTGCCGATCCACAAAGACATCTCGGATCGAAAAAGACCGGGTTGTTTATCATGCTCGGATGCGCTCAATTTTAGTTCTTTCGAAGATTATATTTTTTAAGGATGTTCTCTGCAGGTAGTTCGTCAGTCACTATCGTAATTCAGCAACACATCAGAATCCGCTCCTTGGCGCTGCGTCGCGAATTAAATTGATGATTAAACATGAGGATGAATCGGCATATTTCAAGAAGAAATCTTGCCTCCTCAGAATTCCAATAACCAAGGTACCCCAGGTTGTCAAAAATGTCGACCGGGATGATCGGATCAGGTGCAATCTGGCGGATTGCTTTCAAATCGTTTGATTTTTTTAAAAATGCATTCTAATTTAATACCTGAATTTTGCACGAGTTGGAGGCTTTCATATGCAAGGCACTAAAGGGCGAAGCTATAGTGAACTATGCTTCGTCCTTAATAACGCAGCAGATGGAAGCCTCCGGCTCGCCGCGTTGTTCCAAGGGTGAAAATTAATGCGATAAAATGATTTTCATTTATTGTACTTAATAGATATGTAGTTGTAATTCTAAAATTTGCTTGACTTGTTGCCGTTAAAGGCAATCTCAACTTCGCATTAATTTTCATGCAGGATTTAGGCAATAATACATGTGAACCCCTGTTTTGTTGAGGAATAACCCCTATGAAGCCACCGGATAAAAAAACCGCACCATCGGTATCTGCGAAAACCGGCGACGATCTTTCAGCGCCGACGAATTTTATCAAATACATTATCGACGAAGACATCGCGGCCGGCAAAAACGACGGCCGCGTCCATACGCGCTTTCCGCCCGAACCCAACGGATATCTGCACATCGGGCACGCTAAATCCATCTGCTTGAATTTTGGGCTGGCTGAAGAATACCAGGGCCTGTGCAACCTGCGGTTTGATGATACCGACCCGGCCAAAGAAGAAGTTGAATACGTGGAATCTATCAAAAACGATGTCCGCTGGCTGGGGTTCGATTGGCAAGATCGCCTCTATCATGCCTCTGATTATTTTGAACAGCTTTTTGAATTTGCGGTCCAACTGATCAAAAAAGGCAAGGCCTATGTGGACAGCCTCAGTTCGGATGAGATCCGGGAGTATCGCGGCACCCTAACGCAAGCAGGCAAAAACAGCCCCTATCGCGAGCGCTCGATTGAAGAAAACTTGGATATGTTCGAACGCATGCGGACCGGTCAATACGATGAAGGCGCCCATGTGCTCAGGGCCAAGATCGATATGACCTCCCCCAATATGCTGATGCGCGACCCCACTTTGTATCGCATCAAAAAAGTCCCCCACTATCGCACCGGTGGTATGTGGGTGATTTATCCCATGTATGACTTTACCCACTGTTTGTCGGATTCGATCGAGGGCATCACGCATTCGCTCTGCACCCTGGAATTTGAAATCAACCGCGAGCTCTATGACTGGGTGCTGGACCAACTGGAGGTCTACCATCCCCAGCAAATTGAGTTCGCGCGCCTTAACCTCAACTATACGGTGCTCAGCAAGCGCAAGCTGATCCGCCTGGTGGAAGAAGGCCATGTTGAAGGTTGGGACGATCCGCGCATGCCGACCATATCCGGTTTGCGCCGTCGGGGATATACTCCTGAATCCATTCGTAATTTCTGCGAGCGCATCGGGGTGGCCAAAGCCGACAGCATGGTGGACATCGCCCTGCTGGAATACTGTATCCGGGAACAGCTGAACAAAATGGCGCCCCGGGTCATGGGTGTCCTGCGGCCATTAAAAGTTATCATTGACAATTATCCTGAAGGGCAAGAAGAAGAACTGGATGCCATCAACAACCCCGAAGATCCGGATGCGGGCACCCGCAAAATCCCATTTTCCCGGGAGATTTACATCGAACAGAATGATTTTATGGAAGAACCGCCCAAAAAGTTTTTCCGACTGGCACCGGGACGCGAAGTTCGGCTGCGCTATGCCTATTTTATTACCTGCGTCGATGTGGTTAAAGATCCGGCAACCGGAGAAGTTACCGAGCTGCATTGTACCTATGACCCCCAAACCCGTGGCGGGGATGCACCGGATGGCCGCAAGGTCAAAGGGACGCTGCACTGGGTTTCGGCCGCACATGCCCTCGAGGCTCAGGTGAACCTGTATGAGCATCTGTTTGTGAAAGATAATCCCAATGCCGCCGAGGAAGGAAAGGATTTCGTAGACTACTTAAATCCTAACTCTCTTGAAATATTGGAAAATTGCATGATAGAACCCAGCTTGACCGCCGCCAATCCAGGTGATCGCTATCAATTTGAACGCCTGGGATATTTTTGCGTCGATACCAAAGATAGCGCTCAGCAATCTCCGGTATTCAATCGCATTGTCACCTTGCGGGACACCTGGGCTAAAATTCTGAAGGCCCAGCAGCAGAAAAAATAGCTTAAGCGCTTAAAACCCGCTTTACTGTTGAATTGTGAGATGAATTATGGTACCACCCTTAGCAGATGAGGAGGTGGTATCCTCTCATAAAATCCTGAAAATTCAAAATCCGATTTCGGGGTGGTTTGCCGGTTGGACTCTGGCAAAGCGAATATTCAATTTCCCAAAGTTTTGTGGTTGAAGTGTCCATTTCGAAATCACCGGCACCATGTTTTTTCCTGACAATGTAACGGAAACCATGGCGCACGTCTTTCAGCTTGAAGATTTTGTTGTGCCGCAGCTACCTATTTTCCCATGTGCACGGGAATGCCATCAGCGCGGCCGGAGGAGAGCAGATCTGGTTTTAAAGTAGGGGTGATTTCGGATTTGAATGTGTTGTGGACGCAAAAGGGGAAGGACATGGAAAGAGTCTTAGGCTGCCACCCCGACTATTCTTTCTAAAGGGTTAAGCCTGTTGAGCCCGTTGAGCCCGTTTGCCGGTTGATCAAGATAAGATATGGTTCCTTTCTAAACGGGCTAACGGGCTCAACGGGCCAAACCGGCCAACCTGTTGATACGACCCACTATATTTGAGAACTCACCACTTATCCACTTTTGCAAAAGAGCTTCGCCAGATTCAGAAGACGATGCCAACGTATCCCACAAAACTATCCGCCGGGTTTTTATCGTAGCTGGTGGCATAGGCAATGGACGCCGCCTGTTTGGCGCCCAGATGCTTGGCGGTCTCAATGGCAGTCGCCGCGGCGCCGGCACAGCATGCATTCTGGCTGGCTAAGGCCTCCGTGATGACCTTTTCTGCATCCATACTCAGCATCATATCGATGATGCGGCGATCGTTTTTCTGGCGCACCCAGTCAACCGCCTCGGGCCCCGGGCCTTTGGATACGAATCCATAATTGGGGCCATAATGGGTCAGATCAGTGGATCCAATCACCTTAATATTTAGATTCAGCTGCGCGGCGATTTCGACGACCGCCTGGCCGATGGCTAAAGAGCTTTCAGCAGGTGGCACGCCCATGGCAACGATACGCACATTTTTGAAAAAATACTTAATAAAAGGCAGCTGAAGCTCGATGGTATTGTCCTGGTTAAACTGGTTGTAGGATTCAAGGGTGAAGGAAAATTGTTTTGCCAACTCGCCGGCCAATTGCTCCTCAACAACAATTTCACCGAAAGGGGTCTCCCAGGCACCTTCGGCCATCATTACACATCGGTCATTTGGATGAAGATGCATTCCGAAAATCACCAACACATCGGGCGGTTCATCCGATCTTAAACTGCTAATCACATTGCAGGCAATGCTTCCGGAAAAAAACCAGCCGGCATGGGGCACAATACCCCCGACCCGCTTTCCGACCGGAATGTCAAGCTTCTGGCCCTCCGCCAGAAAACCGTCGATTTCTTTTTCGCATTCAGCCGCGTTAGCCGGATACCAGCTGCCGGCAAATACAGCTCTTCTGAGTTTAGTGGGTGTCATGGCCGTCCTCCTGATATCAGGCGCAAGGTTCAAGGAAAGAGGCTTAGGGTTCTGGGTTCGTCATGACGTATGTGGTTGGTACTGGAGAAGCGCGCGAAGATTCGAATTGTTACACTCAGGGTTCCTGCTGCAAACGGTTAATGCCCTTTGTCTTGCGCCGAGTGCCAGTTGATTAAAGCGATTTGATGGCGTCGATAAAACGGGCCTCTTTTAAAGTAACCTATTAATATCAATGATTTGTTACTATAAAGTATCCAAAATGAATTGTCCATGCTCTTTTCTAAAAAGCGCGTTCAAGCTTGGGTGATGCCATATTATATTGATCTGTTTTTAATCGAAAAACCGGTCCAGCTTGCTTCCTTTTTTAGAAAAAATGATTAACATGATAAATGGAACTTTGGCACAGACAGCATAAATTCGCTGGTTAAATACTAATTTCATGGGAGGCAGATATGTGGGAGTATACCGATAAGGTTAAAGATCATTTTCTTAATCCGCGCAATGTCGGCGTTATCGATGATGCTGACGGGGTAGGAGAGGTCGGCTCGATTGCATGCGGTGATGCCCTGACTTTTTATTTTAAGCTCGATGAAGACGGCAAAATTAAAGATGCCACTTTTCAAACATTCGGCTGTGCGAGCGCAATCGCTTCTTCCTCAGCCCTGACGGAGATGGTCAAGGGCAAGACCCTGGAGGAAGCGAAAAGCATCACCAACGAAGACATCGCTGAATTTTTGGGCGGCCTGCCAAAAGAAAAAATGCACTGTTCAGTGATGGGCCGCGATGCATTGGAAAAGGCCATTGGCTGTTATCTGGATGAACCCGAAAAAGAGGTTGATGGTGAAATCGTATGCGAGTGTTTCGGTGTCACCGACAGGGAAATCGAACGCGTGGTGCGGGAAAATCATGTTTCGACCATCGAAGGCGTTACCGACTACGTCAAAGCCGGTGGCGGCTGCGGCAATTGCCACGACCGCATCCAGGAAATTATCGACACGATTTTGGGCAAAGAAAAACCCACCCCCAAAAAAGCACCGGCCTTAACTAACTTGCAAAAGATTAAACTGATTGAGGAAAGTATCGAGCGCGAAATCAACCCCACCCTGAAAAAAGACGCCGGCCGGCTGGAATTGATCGATGTCGACGGGAATCGGGTCCTGGTCCGCATGGGTGGATCCTGTGCATCCTGTGTCAAATCACCGGTGACGTTGAAGCACTATGTTGAATCCAAGTTGCGGGAGCTGGTTTCACCAGACCTCGTGGTTGAGGAGGTGCAGTAATGAAGGTCATCTATGTTGATAACAATGCCACGACCATGGTGGCACCGGAAGTGCTGGACGCCATGATGCCCTATTTTAGTGATTTTTACGGAAATCCCTCCAGCATGCATTCTTTTGGCGGAAATGTTGGCGAGGCAATTAAGACGGCCCGCGAAAATGTTGCCAATCTGCTCGGTGCGTCGCCCTCAGAAATCGTTTTTACCAGCTGCGGAACAGAAAGCGACGGCACAGCTATACGCGCGGCCATCGAATCCTATCCGGATAAAAAACATATTGTGACCTCCAGAGTCGAGCACCCGGCCATAAAAAATCTGTATGAAACCCTTTCTAAAAAAGGATACCGCGCCACATTCGTTCCGGTTGATGATAAGGGCCGACTCGATCTAGACTATTTTTATAACAGTTTAAGCGATGATACCGCTGTTGTCAGCCTGATGTGGGGCAACAACGAAACCGGTGTGCTTTTTCCCATCGAAGAAATCTCGCGTGAGGTCAAAGACCGGGGAATTTTATTCCACACCGATGCGGTTCAAGCCGTAGGTAAGGTCCCCATCAACGTTAGCGAAAGCGGTATTGATATGCTCTCACTTTCGGGTCACAAATTTCATGCGCCCAAGGGCGTCGGCGCGCTATACATCCGCAAAGGCACCAAATTTTCCCCGTTTATGATCGGCGGCCACCAGGAAAGTGGGCGCCGCGGAGGCACTGAAAATACGGCTGCGATTATCGGGCTGGGCAAAGCGGCCGAGTTGGCCTATGGCCATGTGCAAGTAGACGGTTATGAAGACATCAGCCGTTTACGGGATAAACTCGAGCATGCCCTGCTGGCAAAGGTGCCCAATGCGATGGTCAACGGTGATACGACCAGTCGCCTGCCCAACACCACCAGTATTGCCTTCGAATATGTGGAGGGCGAGTCCATCCTTTTGATGATGAATGAACACGGCATTTGCGCCTCTTCTGGCTCAGCCTGCACATCCGGCTCGCTGGAGCCGTCCCACGTGTTGCGTGCCATGGGCGTTCCCTTCACCGCGGCCCACGGCTCCATCCGCTTTAGTCTCAGCCGCTATAATACCGAAGATGAAATGGATGTGATCATCGATACGCTGCCGCCGATCATCGAGCGACTCAGAGAGCTGTCGCCCTTCTGGAAGCAGGCTATGGAAGGGTAACTCGAGGGGACTGCCGGTTTAATAAGTTAAATTCACCGCAGAGACGCAAAGTTCGCAGAGAATATTCATATTGTGCCTGTTTTTCTGATCCCGCAAAATGTTTGACACATTTCGCGGGACAGGTATCCAAAAATAGCCCCAACTTTATCTGCCTTTCGGGCAATCAATAACAAGATAGATGCTGGTTCGCGGAATTATTTATTTAACCGCGAAGCGGTTGAGGGGTTTTCATTTGCCGTCATCTCAGCGGCAAATGAAAAATAACTTTCTCTCTGCGCTCTCTGCATCTCTGCGGTAAAAAGAAGACCTTGCTCAAGCTTTCTGCCGAATCTTACTCTTTAACCATTCGATCCAGGCATCGAAGCCTTCTTCGGTTTTGGCCGAAATTTCAAAAACCGGCATCTGCGGATGAACCTGATGGATGAAATCAAGCGCCTTTTGCTTGTCAAAATCCAGATAAGGCAGCAAATCAATCTTGTTTAGGAGGGCCGCCTCACATTCCCGGAACATCAGCGGATATTTAACCGGCTTGTCTTCGCCCTCGGTGACACTCAAGATCACCACGCGTGAATCCTCACCAATGTCAAACTCCGCCGGGCAGACGAGATTGCCAACATTTTCAACCACCAAAAATTCAATCTCATCAAGATCCAGCGTCACGGCCGCTTTTTCAATCACGTGCGCAACTAGGTGACAATCGCCGCCGAATTCATCGGTATTAATCTGGACCACCGGCGCTTCGGTATTGGCCAGCCGGTCGGCATCGTGGGTTGTGCAGATATCGCCCACAATCACGGCACTTTTGATTTCAGGCATAATCCGCGCCAGGGTTTTTTCAAGGGTGGTTGTTTTACCCGAACCCGGTGAGCTCATCACATTGAGCACAAAAATGCCTTTTTCGGCAAAAAGCCGCCGGTTCTGTTCGGCCATCTTGGCGTTCACATCCAGAACCCGGCGCACAACCTTTATCTGGCGGCTGCCGCTTTTTTGGGTACTCACATCCGCCGCTGAATGATGGGTGTGGCCATGGTGGGGCTTGTCAAATTCTTTATGATGAAAATAGTGTTTTATATGAGAGATATTATCCAGAATCATGTTTTTCCTCTTCAACAACCTCGATGGACTCGATATCGAGTTCCCGTCCGGAAAGAATTTCCAGCGAGCCGCTCTGACATTTTTGGCAGACAAAAACAGGCGCATCGATGGTCCATTGCGCATTGCAATCATTGCATTTTGCCACCACCGGCAATTCTTCAATGATCAGATTGGCGCCCTCAAGCGGTGTGTCTTTGATGGCCACGGCAAAACAAAACCGCAGGCTATCCGGCACAACCGCCGCCAGTTTGCCAATTTTGAGATTAACCGCAGCCACCCGGGCTTTGCCTAAATCCGCCGGCAGGGAGGCGGTGGCAATCTCCACAATCTGTAAGGCAATACCCATTTCGTGCATACGCAGTCGCCTATCGCTTCGATATAATAATCCTTTACGGTCTCAAAAAAAATACCGCCCCGACTCTGCTGGAGCAGCTATTTGTTATTGGTTATTGGTTATTAGAATAACGAATAACAGATAACCAATAACCTGCGTATTAATGTCTCATTTGCAAGGCTAACTGACCCTGAATGTAAGAGCCGATTTGCATCTTAACTGAAAACTTGAGCGCAGAACTCTCCCAGGCTTCCAAGATCTTCGCACACATGAACCCCATGGGACTTCATGGCGTCAATCTTTGCCTGGGCCGTGCCGCTGCTGCCGGAGATAATGGCTCCGGCATGGCCCATGCGCCTGCCTGGGGGCGCCGTAAGCCCTGAGATAAAGCCCACAACCGGAATGGACATTTGATTGGCGATAAACTCAGAGGCTTCCTCTTCAGCGGTTCCGCCGATTTCACCGACCATGACCACACCCTGGGTGGCGGGATCCTGCTCAAACGCTTCCAGACAATCGATAAAACTCGTGCCCGTGATCGGATCGCCCCCGATACCGATACAGGTCGTCTGCCCGATGCCCTGCAAGGTTAACTGATGGACCACCTCGTAAGTTAAAGTCCCTGACCTTGACACCACCCCGATCGGTCCGCCGGGCTTGTGAATGGGTCCCGGCATAATACCTATTTTGGCCTCACCGGGTGTAATAATACCCGGGCAGTTGGGCCCGATCATGCGAACCGATTTTGACTGCAGGTAGTTTTTAACCCGCATCATATCCAGAACCGGGATGCCCTCGGTAATCACGACGATCAAATCCAGCCCGGCATCGGCAGCTTCCATGATCGCATCAGCGGCAAAAGCCGGCGGCACAAAAATCAAACTGCAGTTTGCACCGGTGGCTTCAACGGCACTCTGCACGGTATTAAATACCGGTACATCATCCATTTTTTGTCCGGCTTTGCCAGGCGTGACCCCGGCGACAATCTGGGTACCGTATTCAATGCAGTGCCGAGTGTGAAATTGTCCTTCTTTTCCGGTAATGCCCTGAACCACAACCCGGGTGTCTTTATTCGCAAATATGCTCACGATTTTTCCCCTGTTTTATTTTTCACCGCAAAGACGCAAAGATCGCAAAGTTAATATTCTTTCATTTGCCGTTGAGGGGACGGCAAATGAAAATCTTCAACCGCTTCGCGGTGGTAAACCGATGATATTAGCACCTGATCCGGTTTACACTTTAAGCATATACTATCGACATTTGGCAGATTGTTTGGCCTGTTTTTTCCTCTCAAAAAAACAGGCCAAAATGAAACATTCTCTGCGGCCTCTGCGGTGAGCCGTATCTATCGAACAGTTATCAGCTTTATTGAACGACTTCGGCAATTTTTTGGGCGGCATCTTTTAAATCAGCAGCGGTGATTAAATTCAGGCCGGAATCTGCCAAAATTTTGCGCCCTGCTTCCACGTTGGTACCTTCCATGCGCACCACCACCGGGACTTTGATGCCGGTCTTCTTAGCGGCCTCGACCACACCATTGGCCAGAATATCGCAGCGCAAAATCCCGCCGAATATATTGATTAATATGCCTTTGACATTCGGATCACTTAAGATAATGCGAAACCCGTTTTCAACCATTTCAGCACTGGCACCGCCACCCACATCCAGAAAATTGGCCGGTTCCGCCCCGGCTTGTTTGATGATGTCCATGGTGGCCATCGCCAGCCCGGCACCGTTAACCATATTGCCCACATTGCCGTCCAGATTGATATAATTGAGGTTGAATTTGGAGGCTTCAACCTCGAGCGGATCTTCCTCATCTATATCACGGTACTCTTTTATTTCCGGATGCCGGAAAAGGCCATTATCATCAAAATTTATTTTGGCATCCAATGCCATCACCGTTTCTTCGGCAGTGATGACCAGCGGATTGATTTCAAGCAGTGAGCAATCCGCATCCATAAAAAGCCGGTACAGATTTTTCAGCATGGCCACAAACGGTTTCATCACCGCTGGGCTCAAATTTAAGCCAAAGGCCACCGCACGGCAATGATAGGCCTGTAAGCCCTGCAGCGGATTTATCGGCACTTTGATAATTTTCTCCGGGGTTTCAGCAGCCACTGTTTCAATATCCATACCGCCGGCCTCACTGGCCATAATGACAATCTGGGCCGATGAGCGATCCGGAATAATGCTCAGATAAAGCTCTTTGGCAATGTTGAGACCCTGTTCGACCAGCACTTTTTTCACCAGCTGGCCACCGGTACCGGTCTGATGGGTCACCAGGTTCATGCCGATAATGTCGTCCGCTGCTTGGGCCACCTCCTCTGCGGATTGGGCCAATTTAACCCCACCGCCTTTACCGCGGCCGCCGGCATGAATCTGGGCTTTGACAACCACCGGATAACCGCCAAGCGTTTTGGCAATGTCAACGACTTCTGCTGAGGTAAAAGCGATTCCCCCTTCCGGTACAGGGACGCCATATTTTCTGAACAATTCTTTGGCCTGGTATTCGTGGATCTTCATATTCGTCTTCTCCGTCGCTATTACGAGCGCCGAGGTAAATTTTAATAACTCAGGCGTAAGGCGCCTGATTCAAGGGTTCAGGGTTCAAAGGTTCAAGGTTACGATCAATGGCAGCTAGTTGCTGGATGCCAGCAGTTGGCAAGTTTATCCTGCAACCCGCAACGCGTAACGCGCAACCGATTAACCCTGAACGCGGAACCCTGAACCTTTTAACCTATCACAGCAAGCACATCACCCTTGGCCACCGAATCGCCGCTACTGAAGTTGAGGCTTTTAATTGTGCCGCTTGCCGGTGACGGCAGGGCGTTTTCCATTTTCATGGCTTCCAGTATCACCACTGTTTCACCCTCGTTGACGGCATCGCCTTCTTGTTTTGCGTATTTGATAATCATGCCGGGCATCGGTGCGGTCAGCGGAGTGCCTTCAACGACTGCTGCCGGGGCGGCAGCGGGCGCTTCGGCCTTGGCTTCTTTGGCTTCAGAGGCCGGCGGTTTTGCAGCGGCAGGTGCAGCTGCCGGGGCGGCAGGCGCAGCCGGAGCGGCAGCCGGCATCTGCATACCCGCAGCCATTGGTTGAACATAGCTGACCACCGGTGAGCCGCCGATTTCGTCGACCGCTACTTCAAAATAATCTTCACCTACAAAGACATTGAAGGTGCGCGTGTTTTCGCTTCTTTCAGGACCATTTTTACCGCCTTTTTCAACCAGCAGGCCGGCCTTGGCCTTTTTAATCAGCTCCTGCTCGGCAGCCGCATCCTCCAGCGTTCTGGGCTGCACATCCTGCGGGGCCTGTTCTTTGCCGTATTTCCATTTTAAAAATCGCTCTCCGGTGACCGGGTACAGCGCATAGATCAGCAAATCGTCCAAATCAACAGCCAAATCACCGATCTTATCTTTGGCTTCTACCAGCTCGGACTCCAGCACCTCCGCCGGGCGACAGGTAATGGGTTCCTCTCCGCGGTCATAACCTTTGAGGGCCTTTTTCTGCACTTCGCCATCAATGGGTATAGCGGTTTTACCATACAGACCGTAGCACAGGTCCTTAACCTGGCCGGTGATCATTTTATAGCGTTCTTTTTCGTCGTCAAACAGAACATTGTTGACCGTCTGGGTGCCCACAATCTGGCTGGTGGGCGTAACCAGTGGAATTTGCCCCAGCTCTTTTCTGACCCGCGGCAATTCGGCATATACCTGATCAATCTTATCGAGCGCATCCATTTCTCGTAATTGATTGACCAGGTTGGACAGCATTCCGCCCGGCGTCTGATGGAGCAGCACGTTAATGTCGATGATGGACACCTTGGTATCATCCAGCAGATGCCGGTATTTGGGCATGACCTCTTTTTCAAGAATTTCATTGATCTGGGCCAGCAGTCGGATGTCAAAACCGGTGTCCCGATTGGTGCCCAGCAGTGTCATCACCAGGGGCTCGATGGCCGCATGGCAGGTCCGATAGGCATAGGGCGACATAACGGTATCAATAATATCCACCCCGGCCTCGATGGCTTTTAAGTGCGTCATCGGCGACATTCCGGAGGTAAAATGGCTGTGCAGGTGAATCGGCGGTTTGACGGTCGCTTTCAGTGCTTTGATGAGATGAAACGCATCATAAGGCGCCAGCAGGCCGGCCATGTCTTTGATGCAGATGCTGTCAGCTCCCATATTTTCCAGATCTTTGGCCTTGTTGACGTAATAGTCGATATTATAGACCTCTCCGCCCATGCGCGGCTCGGTCATCGTATAGCAGATACAGCCTTGAAAATGCTTGCCGTACTCTTTAATCACCGGAACGACCGTTTCAAAGTTACGATAGTCGTTGAGGGCGTCAAAGGTGCGAAAGACGTCCATGCCGTTTTCACAGGTCCTTTCAACAAAGGCCTTGGCGACATCATCGGCATAGTTGCGATAACCCACCAGATTCTGGGCCCGCAGCAGCATCGAAAACGGCGTCTTTTTGATATAGCGTTTTAAGGTACGAAGACGTTCCCAGGGATCTTCATTTAAAAAGCGGTGCATGGTGTCAAAGGTTGCTCCGCCCCACACTTCCATGGCCCAAAAACCGACATCGTCCATCATTTCGGCCACCGGAATCATGTCTTCGGTGCGACCCCGGGTCGCAAACAGGGATTGATGGCCATCACGAAGCGAGAGGTCCTCTATCTTGATAGGGTTTTCCGCCGCGGGCCGATCTTTGTCATAATTCATTGTCGTGTTTTTTACTTGAATGTCGTCATTCATTTTTTGGCACTCCTTTTATATGCTTTAGAAGCAAGGTGTTTAGTGTTTGGTGTTTGGTAGAACGTAATCGTGAAAAACATACGAAACACGAAATACGAAACACAAAAAACCCCTTATAATTTACGAAAAGTTCTCAGCTGCATCAAATTGCGCATCTGCATTTGCGCCTGCCGGCCACTGATGCCCCAGGGCTTGATGGTTGGTGCAGGCGGTTGGGCAAACAGCGGCATCTGGGCAGCCGCCGGCATGGCGGCCTGCATGGCAATCGCTTCTTCTTCGGTTTTAATATATTGCATCACAGCGGCGATGGCCGCTGCAATTTTTTGATCATCTCCCATCTGAACTCCTTTATTGGGTTAAACCGTTTGAGCCCGTTTTCCGGTATTGCCGGAAAACTGAGGTCTTTGAGGCCACAACGAGTTAAACGGGCAAAACCGGACAACCGGCAAACCGTTTACATGGGGATATTGCCATGTTTTTTCGGTGGCCGGGTTTCCCGTTTGGTGCATAATACTTCCAGGGCATCGATCAGGCGCGTCCGGGTCTCGCTGGGCTCGATGACCGCATCAATATAACCCCGATTGGCTGCCTGGTAAGGATTGGAAAACAGCTCTTCATATTCTTGAATTTTTTCCTGGCGCTTGGTGGCTGAATCCTCAGCTTGCGAAATTTCCTTGCGGTGGATGATATTGGCCGCGCCCGCCGCACCCATGACGGCAATTTCCGCCGTAGGCCAGGCAAATGCCATATCCGCTCCCAGGTCTTTGGAACACATGGCCAGATACGAGCCCCCGTAGTCTTTGCGGGTGACCAGCAGCAGCTTGGGCACTGTCGCCTCTGAATAACACCACAAGAGCTTGGCACCATGTCGGATAATCCCTCCCCATTCCTGCTGGCTGCCCGGCAGATACCCCGGAACATCGGCGATGGTCAGCATCGGAATATTAAACGCGTCGCAAAATCGAATGAAACGGGTGGCTTTGTCCGACGCATTGATGTCCAGACAGCCGGCCAGCACCTTCGGCTGGTTGGCGATAATGCCAACACTTCTGCCATTCAATCGGGCAAAACATACCACCATATTGCGGGCAAAATATTGATGGGGCTCGAAAAATTCCCCGTTGTCAACAATGGCACGAATGATGTCTTTGATATCATAAGACTTGTTGGGGTTGTCCGGTATGACCGAATTTAACGCCGAATCGGACCGACGCGGATCATCACCGCTATCCACAACTGGGGGATCTTCCATATTATTGGCAGGCAGATAGGATAACAGCCGTTTGATGCGATCAATAGCATCTTGATCGCTGTCACAGGCAAAGTGCGCCACACCGCTTTTTTCATTATGTGTTTTAGCGCCGCCCAAATCCTCAAAGGTAATTTCTTCACCGGTAACGGCTTTGATAACTTCAGGTCCGGTGATGAACATATAGCTGCTGCCTTTGACCATGAACACCCAGTCAGTCATGGCCGGTGAATACACCGCGCCACCGGCAGTGGGGCCCATTATCGCTGAAATCTGCGGTATGACACCCGAGGCGGCGGAATTGCGGAAAAAAATCTGGCCATACCCGGAGAGGGCATCAACACCTTCCTGAATACGGGCACCCCCCGAGTCGTTTATCCCCACAAACGGAACACCGGCTTTTAAGGCCAAGTCCATGGCCTTGCAGATCTTTTTGGAATGCATCTCCCCCAAACTGCCGGCTCTGGCCGTAAAATCCTGAGAGAACGCAAACACGGGCCGGCCGTCCACCATTCCATGGCCGGTGATGACCCCGTCAGAGGGGATGTCAACTTTTTCCATGCCAAAATTAACACAGCGATGATTGACAAACATATCAATTTCGCGAAACGTCCCCTCATCAAATAAGAGATTTAACCGTTCACGGGCAGTGAGCTTGTTTTTTTCATGCTGCTTGGCAACCGCTTTTTCGCCTCCCATCGCAAGGATTTTGGCTTCACGTTCCTTCAGTTCTTTGATTTTATTTTCGACAACACCCATTATTCAAATCCTTTCATTGGCGTGTTAGAGTAGCCACCTCCACCTAAGGTGCTTCGGCTACGAAGGCCGGACTGGAGTACTGGTTTAAGAATGGATATCACTCTGTAAAATGCCAATAGGCCACTATTTTATGACTCACGGGATGAATGCAACCTTGATTTAGCGGTATTGGATGACCGACCTCAGAATCGTGATTATAAAAGGGTAAATCTTCTAGACCGGAGGCTTATTGTCAAGAAAAAAAAGCAATTTATCAGCTGCAAGTGTCGGGGAGGTGTCACCTCTGGCAACCGCACGGGTAATCTGATCGAGTCTTTGTTTGATTTTAGGATTGTTATAGAACCTCTGTTTCAGCTCATCTTCAACCATGGACCACAGCCAGTCCAGCGCCTGTCTTTGGCGTTTTTGTTCCAATTCGCCGCTGCGGCTAAACTGGTTATGAAATTGTATAACCGTTTGCCAGATGTCATCAATACCTGTCATCTCCACTGCACTGCAGGTCAATACCGGCGGCTCCCAGTTGGGAGATGCGGGTAGCAGCATATGCAATGCGGCGGCATATATTTTGGCGGCTTTTTGAGCCTTTTTGATATTATCACCATCAGCCTTGTTAATGGCAAGGGCATCGGCCAGTTCCAAGACACCTCTTTTTATTCCCTGTAACTCGTCTCCGGCACCAGCGAGCATCAACACCAGAAAAAAATCAACCATTGACGCCACGGTGGTCTCAGACTGTCCTACACCGACAGTCTCGACGATGATCACATCAAAACCGGCGGCTTCGCAGACGAGCATGGTTTCGCGTGTTTTGCGGGCCACGCCGCCCAGGGTACCCCCGGAAGGAGACGGACGTATAAACGCATTTTTTTCAACCGCCAGTTTTTCCATGCGGGTCTTATCAGCCATCACACTGCCGCCGCTTTTGGAGCTGCTGGGATCGACCGCCAGAACAGCCACCCGATGGTCGCCTTCCACCAGCAATGTGCCCAGGCTTTCAATGAAAGTGCTTTTGCCGACACCGGGCACACCGGTAATGCCCAAACGAATCGCTTTGCCGGTATGCGGCAAGAGCTCATCAACGATGTGGCGTGCCAATTGCTGATGATCAGGGCGTGAGCTCTCAATCAGGGTGATGGTTTTAGATAGCAACCTGCGGTCCTGTTTACGGACACCCTTAATCAATATTTTAGGATCAGCCGGATTCATTCGTTAATTTTGCAATCTAGGATATTTATCCTCCAATCACGTGATTCGCGTTTCGGGTGATGGCATCAAGAATACCGATTAAACGCCTATCCGGTTTCGAATTTTATGAGGTTAGCTATCCTCTCTGCTCCAGAGCATTGAGCACGTGATTGGCAGATTCGGTCACGGGTGTACCGGGGCCGAAAATACCGACCACGCCGGCATCATACAAGGCCTCATAGTCGGATGGCGGTATAATCCCCCCCACCACCACCAGTATATCCCCGCCGCCCTCTTTTTTAAGGGATTCAATCAACTCCGGCACCAGTGTTTTATGACCGGCGGCCAGACTCGATGGGCCGACCACATGAACATCATTTTCGACTGCCATTCGGGCGGCCTCTTCCGGTGTTTGAAACATGGGGCTGATATCCACATCAAAGCCAAGATCGGCGAAAGCGGTGGCAATGACTTTAATGCCCCGGTCGTGACCATCCTGGCCCATTTTGGTCACCAGGATTCTTGGGCGCCGGCCTTCTTTTTCATTAAATTCTGCTGCCCGTTTACGGATGGATTCAATAATTTCACTATCACCGTATTCCGAGGCATACACACCCGATATACACTGGGTGGTGGCCACAAAACGCCCAAAAACTTTTTCAAGGGCATCTGAAATTTCGCCGCCGGTGGCCCGGGCCCGCACTGCCGGAATGCAGGCTTCGAGCAAATTACCATCGGATTCAGCAGCATTGACAACTGCCTGCAGCGCCTGCTCAACCGCTTTTGCATCCCGGTTGGCTTTGAGCTCTTTTAAACGATTGACTTGTTCATCCCGAACACTTGCCGGCACTTCGAGAACGTCAAGGTCCACATCTTCTTCGATCGTGTACTTGTTGACACCGACAATCACATCTTTGCCCTGATCAATACGGGCCTGCCGGCGGGCAGCCGCTTCCTCGATCCGCATTTTGGGCATTCCGGTTTCAATCGCTTTGGCCATGCCGCCCATTTCTTCAACTTCATCGATAATTTTACCGGCTTCGCGAATAATACCGTCCGTTAACGACTCAACATAGTAGGAGCCTGCCAGCGGGTCAACGACTTTGCAAATTTGAGATTCTTCCTGCACAATCAGCTGGGTGTTGCGCGCAATCCGAGCTGAAAAATCAGTGGGCAGCCCGACGGCTTCGTCAAAAGAATTGGTGTGCAGCGACTGAGTGCCCCCCAAAGCGGCCGACAAGCATTCTAGCGTGGTCCGGATGACGTTATTATACGGATCCTGGGCCGTCAGGCTCCAGCCTGATGTCTGGCAGTGGGTGCGCAACATGGTTGATCGCGGATCCTTGGGGTTGAACTGGCTGATGATTTTATGCCACAAAAACCGCGCTGCGCGCAGCATGGCAATTTCCATGAAAAAGTTCATGCCGATCCCAAAGAAAAAAGACAGGCGCGGCGCAAAGGCATCAATATCCAGCCCGGCGTTGATGGCGGCCCGAGCATATTCCAGGCCGTCTGCCAGGGTAAAAGCGGTCTGCAAAACGGAGTCGGCGCCGGCCTCCATCATATGATAACCACTGATACTGATGGTATTGTAGCGGGGCATGTGACTTGAACAATACCCGATGATATCGGAAACAACTCGCATCGAAGGTTCCGGCGGATAGATATAGGTGTTGCGGGTCAGGTATTCCTTTAAGATATCATTTTGGATCGTTCCGGCCAATTTTTCCTGGCTGACGCCCTGTTCTTCAGCAGCAACGATATAGCCGGCTAAGATTGGCAATACGGAGCCATTCATGGTCATGGATACCGTCATCTGATCCAGCGGAATCTGATCAAACAGGATTTTCATATCTTCAATCGAGTCGACCGCCACACCGGCCTTGCCGACATCCCCGCTGACCCGGGGATGATCGGAATCGTATCCACGGTGCGTCGCCAGATCAAATGCCACTGACAGGCCCTTTTGACCGGCTGCTAGACAGCGGCGATAAAAAGCATTGGACTCTTTGGCAGTGGAAAATCCGGCGTATTGCCGGATGGTCCACGGTCTTCCCGCATACATGGTTGCCCGGGGACCCCGCACATAAGGTTCCAGGCCCGGCAGTGTATTGAGATGCGCCATGTTTGCGAGATCTTCAGCCGTGTATAAGGGCTTTACAGGTATGCCTTCCGGGGTATTCCAATCCAAGGATTCCAGGGGTTTGCCTCTTAACCCTTTTTCGGCGAGCTCCTGCCATTTTTTAATATCCGGGTGTTTTGCCATGGTCGTTTACTCCTTTTTCTAACTTTTATTCCCGTAGTAAGAACAATTATAAGTAGATTATTATAACTTAGGTATCAGGCTCAAAAGTTCCGCCGTTGGCGGTTCAGGTGTCGGGTTTCAGGTGTCAGGGACAAATATAAGGACTGACACCTGAACACTGACACCTGGCACCTAATTTATTGCTGTAATCGGTAGAAAGTATCAACCGCAAACTAATCTCTCTGGCACAGCTCCACCAACACCCCGTTGGTGGATTTGGGGTGCAGAAAAGCAATTTTGGCCCCACCGGCGCCGATCCGCGGGGTTTCGTCAATCAAGCGTATGCCCTTTTCCTTTAATTCACTTAAAGCCTCTTCAATGTTCTCCACACGAAAGGCCACATGCTGAATCCCCTCGCCTTTTTTTTCAAGGTACTTGGCAATCGGCCCATCGGGCGCGGTGGATTCCAGCAATTCCACTTCACTTTCGCCAACCGGGAAAAAGGCCGTCGTGACTTTTTGTTCCGCCACGGTTTCCGATCCCTCATAGGCAAGACCCAAAACATCGGTCCAGAAGTTTTTGCCGTCATCGATGCTGTTAACCGCAATACCCAGGTGATCAATTTTTAAGATTTTCATTGAATACTCCTATTTTATTGTCATTTTTGATTGTCATTTGCCCCTTCGGGAGCGTCATTTAACCACTTGTCATTATGGTTTGAATACCACGACTGTTTTGCTTGCTGTTACCTAAATCTGGTTAGCTGAACCTTTTTTGCCGATTAAACGAATATAATTATTCAGTTTGATTCCAAGCACGTCGATGTCTTTTTGAAAATTATGAAAGTCAGCATCATTGATCAAGCTACGGTTATGCGCTTTGGTTATCCAGGTTTTTGTTTCATACAAAGATCCTCTTGCATAATATTCAAAATGTTTGGACTCTTTATAATGAAACCTTCCGTATCCTTCACTGATATTTGAAGCGACTGAATCTGCTGCTTTCACGAGTTGCTTGCCAACGATATCTTTTGCAAAATAATTCCACTTAACAACGATGTCCCAAATTCGATCTCCCAGCGACATTGAGAGTTGATATACGTGCAAATCATCCAGCTTCATCCTTACCCATTTTTAATGACGTGAGCGAAGCGAACGTATGACTATAAATGACAAGTCAATAAATGAATGGCAAGTCAATCTATTGCATGAAATGACATTTCCTCAAGAGGAAATTATGGCGCTGATTCCACTGATACGATTTCCGGGATTTCCTTTTTCAGTATTTTTTCAATACCGTTTTTAAGGGTCATTTGCGACATGGGACATCCCGCGCAGGCCCCTTGCAATCGAACGGTCACGATACCTTCCTGAACATCGACCAGTTCTACATCCCCGCCATCGGCCTGCAACATGGGTCTGATTTTTTCAAGGGCTGCCTCAACTTTTTCTTTCATGATACAATCTCCTTTGGTTGCGTAGGTTTATTAGAATCAATGAGAATATATGAGTTTAATTTTACCACGAAGAGTTCGAAGGATAAGAAGAATGGAATTTTATTTTTCTTAGTGTCTTCGTGCATCCCACGCCCGCCATCGTCCGCCTGAGGCGGGCTCAGGCGAGGCGGGCGGGTTCGTGTGCTTCGTGGTGAGTCCTTAAATGTTTGCCTTTAATTCAGTTGTTACGATTTCGATAAAAACCCGTGCGAAAAGACTCATATTCATCTGCTAAAATTGCCAGGCGCATCTGCTTCATCAAGTTTATAAAATAATACACATTGTGCAACGTATTCAAACGATACGCCAGAAGCTCTTTGGCCATGTAAAGGTGGCGCAAATAAGCTCTGGAGTAATTTTGGCACGTATAGCAGGCGCAGCCGGGCTCCAGCGGGCGTGTGTCATGTCGGTATTTGGCGTTTGTGATGTTCAGGGTGCCCTGCTGGCAAAATACTTGTCCGTTGCGCGCATTGCGGGTCGGCAAAACACAGTCGAACATATCGGCGCCGAGTGCCACCAGTTCAATCAGATCTTCGGGCGTGCCGGTGCCCATAATATACTTGGGTTTGGCATCGGGCAGTTTGGGTAATGTAAAATCAGCGATTTCCAGCATTGTCTCCACCGGCTCGCCGACGCTTAAGCCACCGATGGCAAAACCGTCAAACCCCTGTGCAACAAGCGCGTCGCATGACAGTTCCCGTAAATCTTTAAACATACCGCCCTGTACGATACCAAACAGAGCACTGTGACCATTTGTGCCTCCCTGCCAGGCAATCTTACAACGTTCAGCCCAGCGTGATGTTATATCCAGCGCCCGGCGGGTTTGGTTATGGGAGGCCGGATGTTGAATGCACTGGTCCAGACACATAACGATATCCGATCCTAAACACGTCTGTATGTCAACCGCTTTTTCGGGTGTTAGCAAATGCCGGCTGCCGTCAATATGGGATTGAAATGTAACCCCCTCTTCTGAGATGTTGGCCAGCTTGGCCAGCGAAAAAATCTGAAAGCCGCCACTGTCGGTCAGTATTGGGCCCTTCCAGCTCATAAATTTATGGAGTCCGTCAAACTGTTCAATGACCTCACATCCCGGTCTGAGATAAAGGTGATAGGTATTGCCCAGAATGATCTGAGCGCCGGCTGATTCCAGTTCATCGGGTGTCAGCGCTTTGACCGTACCCAGCGTCCCCACCGGCATAAAGACCGGGGTCTCTACTTGGCCATGAGCGGTCTGAACAATGCCGGCGCGGGCACGGGTCGTCGTAGATTCGGCAATAATTTCAAATTCAAGCATGGTGTTTAATTTAAACTTCCTGCGATGTTATCATCCGTTAGTTGTTCTTAGTCCGTCGTCTGTTGTAGCCTGCTTTTAGGTTTAGCCAGTTTGGTTGCAACGGACAACTGACAACGGACCACTGACGCTATAAGATGAGCATCGCATCTCCATAACTGTAAAAGCGGTATCTTCGATTGATCGCTTCTTGATAGGCGTGCAACACCTTTTCGCGACCCGCAAAAGCCGAAACCAGCATAATCAACGTTGATTGGGGCAAATGAAAATTGGTAATCAGCGTATCAACTGCCTTAAACCGGTATCCCGGGTAAATAAACAAATTACAGTTGCCGCTGCCAGCCGCTATCTTACCGCTGGCATCAGCGGCGTATTCCAGGGTGCGCACACTGGTTGTGCCAACGGCAACCACGCGATGCCCGGCCGCTCGCGCGGAGTTGATCAAATGTGCGGTCGCGCTGGAAATCAAATATTGTTCAGAATGCATGTGGTGTAAACGAATATCCTCTGAGCGCACCGGCCGAAAGGTTCCATATCCGACATGCAGCGTAACGGCAGCAATTTTGACACCCCGTGTCTTCAAGCGCGCCAACAGTTCGGGAGTGAAGTGTAATCCAGCCGTGGGCGCCGCTATCGCACCTTTTTGGGTTGCATATACGGTTTGGTAGGACTCCCGATCATCACAGGGTGCTTTCATTTCTGCTGAACGACGAATATAGGGCGGCAGGGGAATTTCTCCAATCCGATTTAAAATGGATTCAAAATCCTCATGCGTGTCAAATTCTAACAGATAGGTTCCATTGCGCCGTTCAAGGACTCGGGCAGACAGCTGATCATCGAAGAATAAAGAACTGCCCGACCGCAGCGGTTTGGCGGCTTTGATCAAACATTCAAAAACCGGTTCAGGTTTGGATGCCA
This sequence comes from Desulfobacterales bacterium, assembly GCA_030066985.1. Lineage (NCBI taxonomy): Bacteria > Pseudomonadati > Thermodesulfobacteriota > Desulfobacteria > Desulfobacterales > Desulfobacterales bacterium. The sequence goes on along the minus strand of JASJAN010000033.1, from coordinate 32,033 downwards.
ACGGGTTTCCCTGGCCGTTAAAACTGCAGATCAGCACTTCAACGCGCCCACCACTGGCTTTTTTGCCTTGCAGCCGGCAGGGTATCACCGCAGTGTTGTTGACCACCAAAACATCGCCGGGCTTCAGAAAATCGCCCAGCACATCGAACCGGCGATGAAGCACCCGCCCGCTTTGGCGATCCAATACCAGAAGGTTGGATTGATCCCGCCGGTCTGCGGGTCTCTGAGCGATTAGCTCTTCGGGGAGTTGATAATTATAAGCGCTTAAAGCATACATAATTGTTATTTACCATGTCGGATTTGTTTGCCAGCTGCGTTTTGCCAATCTAACCCGTTACATGCGCCCGATATAAACCAAAACCAAGCCTAATGCCATGAGCACCAGACCAAATTTTCTCAAGGAACTGCTGGGTGAAACGATAATTCTACTGACCCAGGTCTTCATTTTGTCCGGAAAAGCAAAATAAGGCAATCCTTCAACGATCATTACCATTCCAATCACGCATAAAAAGAATTCCATTCGACGTTTGCCTCATAACTTTCCGCGCTGGAGAATTGCGCCACTATAATTTTTATAATGAAATTAAGCAGTTCTTTTCAAATTATCGGAATGTTCAAACTAGTATTTATAATATTTTCCGATCTCTTTTGTCAAAACAAATCAGCCACAAACATGATCGGCGATTTGAGCGCTGATGGCAGTTGGCGAAATTTTCATACAGTTGCGATCCCGGGCGGTTTTCTACGCTGGTATCATGTCTGCCAAATATTTTGAATAAAACCATTTTTATTTATATATCTGTTTGAAATCTTGAAGCGAACAAACCCCAGGCACCAAACGGTACATCACAAAACCCATCCAAATTAAAAATATAAATGATTCAAACATGTTTTGAATTTGATTGATTGCTTTTTGAAAACGATCAGGGATGTCACCTCATAAAAATCTGCTTGTCAAAAGGATTATTTTAATAGTACACATTTGACACTTTTCCTTCCAAGAACTTCCGCTGTTTGCATACAAAGTCGATCCTGGAAACGGCGATAAAGGAGCTTTGAAATGAAAAAAGCCGATATCCCGGTCGTAAAGCGATCGCTTTTTTCCTGGGTATTTCCCGGCAATGTCAAATTGCAAATTATACTGCTGGTCATCATCATCGTGATGGTTTTTGCCAGGGTATTGCCGCTGGAGATGCAAAAACGCATTGTCAATGAAGCCATCAATTTAAGAGATATTGATTTGCTGCTTTTATATTGCGGTATTTATCTGGTGGCTGTGATTTTTTTCAGCGGGCTTAAATACCTGACCAATCTTTTGCAAACCCTGATTACCCAGCGTGCCACCGCCAACATGCGCAAAGAGCTCTACCATCATATCCTGACCCTGCCGTTGGGCTTTTTTAGAAATACCCAGCCGGGCTCAGTAGTTAATTCACTGGTCACCGAGCTGGCAATGCCGGGTAATTTTGTGGGTATGGCCATTGCCGCCCCGGTGACCAACATACTCACGCTGTTGGCCTTTGCCGCTTATCTGTTCTGGCTAAACCCCCTACTGGCGGGGGTTTCCTTTAGCATTTATCCGATCGTCGTTTTTCTGGTACCGGTGCTTCAAAGAGGGGTTAACCGCGCCAACAAAAAACGCGTCGATGCGGCACGAACATTGTCAAGCCGCATCGCCGAATCCGTTTCGGGCATTCATGAGGTCCATGGCAACGGCGCTTACCGCATTGAAAATACGAAATATGACAGCCTGGTGGATCGCCTGCTAAAAATTAGAATCGTCTGGAGCTTATACCGATTCGCCGTTAAAACATCCAATGGTTTTTTTATCAGCCTGGGCCCCTTTATTGTGTTTTTGCTCGGCGGCTACCTAACCATCAAAGGTCAACTGCAGTTGGGCGCGCTGGTTGCCTTTTTATCGGCCCAGGAACGCCTGTATGATCCCTGGAAAGAATTGATTGAGTTTTATCAGGTTTATCAGGACGGTTCCGTGACCTATCAGCGCACCATGGAATTCTTCGATGTCATGCCCGATCATGCCATTGAGCCCGACGACCGCGAAGCATACGATCTGGAGCCCAGCGTTGACGTCAAAGACCTTTCGTTTGTCACCGACAGCGGCATTCGTCTGCTAGACGGCATCAACCTGCATTTAAATCCGGGCGAGCATCTGGCTCTGGTGGGTTTTTCCGGCAGCGGCAAAAGCACTCTGGCCCTTTGCATCGGCCAGCTCTATAAATATACCGGCGGCCACGTCTTGATCGGCGATAAAGAAGTTGCCGATTTGACGAAAAAAGACATGGTCAACAATATGGGCTTTGTGGCCCAGAGTCCTTTCATTTTTGATGGAACCATCGAAGAAAACCTGCTTTATTCCTGTAAGGCCAGAGTTGACGGTAACGGGCAAAGCGATACCGAACTGCCGACCCTGGACGATATCATTTCAGTGCTCCAGCAGACCGGTATATTTGTGGATGTCTTGCGTTTTGGCATGAATACCATTTTGGCCCACGATGAAAACCAGGATTTAGTTAACGTGATCATCCGGGTCCGTGAAAATTTCCAGCGCGATTTTGGCGAGGAACTGGCAGATTACGTAGAATTTTTCGATGAGAATAAGTATCTTTATTACTCCAGTGTGGCCGAGAATTTAATTTTCGGCACGCCAAATAAAAGCGAATTTGTGCACACCCGACTGAGTAGGAATCCCTATTTTCTGAACTTCATGAAGCAGGCCGATTTGACGCGCCCCTTGCTCAGCCTGGGCGCAGATTTGGCACGCCAGACGGTCGATATCCTCGGCAACCTTCCGCCGGATGCGGTATTCTTCGAGCAAAGCCCCATCAAACCGGATGAGCTTGACAAATTTAAGCTGGTAGTAGAAAGATTGAAGCGCAAAAAGCTGCACGAGCTGTCAGCTGAGCATCATGAGCAGTTGCTGGATCTGGCATTACGGTTTGTACCCGGCATTCATAAGATGGTGGCCTTACCTGCTTTTTTAGAAAATCTTATATTGGAGGGCCGGGCATTGTTTCGTGAAAAAATTTCCGACGACGATGCTGAAGCGATTACCTCTTATCAGTTGTCGGAGTATATTTATTCGCAGACCATCCTGAATAATATCTTTTTTGGGAAAACCAAAACAGCCAATCCCCAGGCACAGGAGAAAATCAATCAAAGCATTATCCAGCTTCTGATTGAAGAAGACCTGCTGGAAACCATTATAGAAATTGGAATGAACTACCAGGTGGGCGCCAAAGGCGACAAACTCTCCGGTGGCCAGCAGCAGAAACTGGCCATCGCCCGCGTATTTTTGAAACGCCCCAAGATTTTAATCATGGATGAGGCCACATCCGCGCTTGACAATAAGTCGCAGTCGCGGATTCAGAACCTGCTGGAGACCCGCTGGAAGAAAAGAAACACGGTTATCTCTGTAGTTCACCGCCTGGATACCATTAAAAACTATGATCGCGTGGCCGTCATGAAAGCCGGTAAGATTCTTGAAATCGGCACCTATGACGAACTGATGGCCCGGAAAGGAATGCTGTATGAGCTCGTCGGAAATAAATAATGCCAATCCGTCCAGCGAGTTAGAAGAAAATCTGGAAATCTTGCGGCAGACGTACTTTTTTTCAGGGCTGCCGCTTGAAACCCTTAAGATATTTGCTTATCTTTGCACCAGAGAAAAGTTTAAAAAAGAAGAATATATTTTCAAACAACATGAAGACGATGGACGCGCATTCTACCTGATCAGCGGCAATGCCAGTCTGGAGCGCAGCGATAACAGCAATGCCAGACAAATCAGGGACTGCAAAGCCGGTGAGTTCATTGGTAGCCTGACTCTTATGGGAGAAGTTCGCCGGCTCTTTTCCCTTAAAGCCACCGAAGACACCATCTGTCTTGTGTTGGAACGCGAAAAATTTGGCAAAGCGCTGCAACAATTTCCCGATATCATGCCGCGCATTTTCAAAGCCGTGGCCAAAAATATCAATACCTGGGAAGAGCGATTTTTGTCCGGTCGCGGTGATATGTGCGGAGAATGCCTGGAAAACCTGGGAGTCAGCCTTATTTGACCTGCATAAAAAAACTATTTTCAAGACCGGTCATTTTGCGCTACAATGGGCTCGTTGATCGACTGAGGCTATTTGCCTTAGAGGTAAACCTTCATGGCCAAAAATAAAATAAGCTTTAAACTTAAAAATAATTTATCCGAGTTGGATACCCTGTGCCAAAAGTTAGAAAGCTTTGGGGAGTCGATCGGTTTGTCGCCCAAGTTTATCTTCGAAACTAATTTAGCGCTTGATGAACTGTTTACCAATATTATCTCCTATGGTTATAATGACAAGAAAGTTCACCACATTACCGTTAAGATCGCTCTTGAGGATGGTGAACTCATCTTTAACATCGAAGATGACGGCATTCCGTTTAACCCCACCGAGGTTGATTCACCCGATCTGGGGTGCACAATTGAAGAATGCAAAATTGGCGGATTGGGGATTCATCTCGCCAAAAACCTAATGGATGAAGTTTGTTATCAGCGCTGTAAAGACAAAAACATTTTAACGCTTAAAAAAAATATCGAAGAGGCTCAACCCGCAAAAAAAAGGGTAAAGGGCTCAACTTAAAAAGCTGCAGACCGCAGCAACACAGCATTTATCTGCAGGACTTGAATAATGCTAATTTACTTATGGTGGTTGGGAGGAAAGTAAATGGAAATCATTGAAGAAAACCACGGCGGGATAAACATATTTAAACTCAACGGACGTCTTGATTCCAATACATCCCAAGGATTTGAGAAAAAGATATTTCAAGCCATCGATGATGGCTCCAAAAATATGATTATTGATTTCAAAGACCTTGATTACATTTCAAGTGCTGGTTTGCGCGTTATTCTCAAGGCCACAAAGGCACTTAAACGCGAAGAAGGCAAGATGATGCTGTGTGACATGCAGGATTACGTTAAGGAGGTTTTTGAAATTGCCGGTTTTGACTCTTTTCTGCCGATCGTAGGCACCATGGATGATGCCCTGCAGGGGTTTTAATCATTTTGCGGTTGGGTGCTGCCGCCAAGCATGTTTAACGCATTCCGATCAAACCCCGCCGCCCAAGCTCCCTTAAAAATTGAGTGACCGCCACCTCGGCCTCCCGGGGCTCAAGTTGATGGGTTGTGGCAAACGTATTGATCAGCTGCCGCACCGAAGCGTTTCCATCAATCAGGGCCCAGACCGACGTCCCCAATGCATCCAGTTGAAGTTTTCTACTCTGTATTTGCGCCTCAGACCCACCAAAACGCTTGGCCAGACCGGCAAAAAAAGGCCGAATCGTTACCGGATAATGGATAACCACCTCACCGCTGTCCAGTTGCTCTTCGCGTATCTGAAGATTTTTAGACGGAATTCGCCTCAGCGCTTCCGCCCGGCTGATGGATGGACGTTCCGGTTTTTTCTTAAATAATTTCATAATGGCTGCAGATGTGGTCCAATACCTTGGTGTCCAAGGGCCTGGTTCCTTCAGCGCGGACGCCCAGAATGCGATTTTTGGCTTTCAGATGCCAAAGCCCCAGCCAGCAATAGGATGCCTTGCGTTTGAAACGGCTCAGCCGTCGCTGCCAGTCAGCAGTTGGCGACGCGCTCCACTCAATCATATCATGTCCATCAATAGTTCCGGCAGCCGGTTCGGTGCGGCCAAAATCCGCGACCGTTTTTGCCAACTGCGCCAGACCCTGTTGTGCCAGTAAAACAGACGCCATAGACCAACGATACAGGATCACATGCTGGTTGCCCTCTGCAAAATCGAGCTCGTATTGACCGGCCTCAAAGCGATAGCTTTTCAATTCGTAGCTCTGGGGGATGAGTGCGCGAATATCGTACGCCGCCCACAGAATCTGACCGTCTGTGCGATGGTCCCGAAGGGAGCTTAAAATGTCGCGTATAGCAGTTTGATGGCCATTTGTGTCTTTCAAAAAAAATTGTACCAGAGCAGCCGTGCGGCAGGTCGGGCAATACAACAACACGCCCCGGCCTCGAGTTGAACGGGAATGCCAGGAGAATTCGCTGGCTTTAAAATCGGACAGGGCTTGGGCCCATTCAGAGGAGAGCGGCTCGGGCTTGACCGCTTTTCTGAGCTGTCTGTTTTGCAGAGCGGTTAATCGTTTGAGGTGGGTCGAATGGGAAAATTGGCCTTTAACCGGTGCCCATTTCATTTCCATTACCGGTCCGAATTCATCTTCGATGGACAAGTAGCGGATCCCGATCTGGCTGAGCTGCCAGTCGGCGGGGATTTTAAAGCGCATGCCGTACCAGGCGATCTCTTTCCATCGATTCTGCAATGCCCCTCCACTAACGCGGTATAAAAAGCTCCCAACCGCTATCTTGCGGTTTGACAGCCTTCCACTCGCGCTGTCGCAGTCTTTCCCGGTAGTCGAGTTGCTTGCGCTTATAACACAGAAGATCTTCTTCAATCAGGGTGCTATTGGTGAGCTTGACCGCATTGCCCTTTTTTTCCGCTTCATCCTTTGTGTTGTGCTGCAGGATCAGGCTGATGCTCTGGTTTTGCTGATTCGCAAAAGACCATTTCCAGGCATCCACAATTTTAAAAGGATCTCCCCGGTACTCATCGGGTTCACCGAATCGCTGTTTAAATCGTTTGAGCAATTTGTTGTAGAATTTTTTGCTGGAATCCGCGTATTTTAATTTGATCCTGACGATATGACCCGGTCGCTCACAGCTGCCAAAAGTAATTAGCCCGCTCTTAAATCCCTGGGTAAACTTGATCTCGACCTCTTCAAAATTTTCCGCATAACGCACCGGCAGGGCTGTATCCATTATTACCCGGTCTTCAAATTTTTTAATATCCTGATCCAGCACGAAACCGCCGATCTGGTTGGGCGCATCCGCTTGGGCCATACCGGCCAAACCAATAAAGAACACCGTCAGTACGACAACCCGAAATTTAATCATGGGCTCCTCTTTATCTGTTGAAAGGTTCAGCATCTGTTTATTATTATTTGGTTTTTATTTTGTTTTCAACTTTTTTTCTGCATTATTCTTTGGAGGGCCTGAATCTTACCCCAAAAAATAGCTTTGACGCTCAGGCGGGCTAATTTTACCCTGGCGCTATATCCATCGCTGAATACGGCCTGCTGCACAGCAGCATCTTTGGCACGGCCGCAGACCATCAACCAGATAATATTATTCATCATTTGTTTTTTGTTCAATGGCAACAACCGGGGGACAAAAGCCCAATTACGTGCCATTTTCTGATTCAGATGGTCCAAACTGGCCTCCTGCTCACTAATGTGACCGTCCTGGATCGCCTGGCGGGTTAACGGATATTCCGGAAAATACTGCAGCGAATAAAGATTAAACCGCAACGGTTTCGGCAATTTCAGCAAGAGACCAATGGTTTCTTTTAACGTTTGTTCGGTATCATAAGGGTTATCAATAATCAGATCATACCTGATTTTAACATCATATTGTGAAATTTGATGCGCCAGTTTCAATATTTCGGTATTTTTCCCCGGCCTTTTGAAAATCTGATTTCGAATATAATCGGACCCGGACTCGATGCCAAACTTGATGCGATGAAGACCGCATCGTTTTAACCGGGCGATCAAGTCCGGTTTGATGAGTTTGGGATTATACTGGACCTTGAACGGCAGACCGATCTGTTTGGGGTAGAGCGCTTCAAAATCGTTCAGCCAGGATTCATCTGTTCCGAAATTTTCATCATGAAATTCGACCTGCTCTTTTTTATTTCCGGGTATCGTTAAAATCTCCTGCATTTCAGCAATCACGTTGGCAGCCGACCGCCGCCGATTATAAAAGCCCAGACCCCGGTATAGCGGTCGCAACAGACTGTTGACGCAATAAGAACAGGAAAAAGGACAGCCCCGGGCAGGCATTGTTGCTAAAATGGGATCGACAATCGCCGGATCTTTACGGGATAAGTTATTGGATCCGATAAAATAAAAGGCATCCCGCGCATATGCCGGATAGGGTACGGAATCCAAATTTTGGATCAAGGGCCGCAGGGGATTTTTATGCCGCATACCGTTTTGGCGGATCCATAAATTGTCGATCGAATGATAATCTTTGCCGTCCCTTAGGCATACAACCAGATCCTCCAGGGCACCTTCACCTTCACCGATGCACACGATGTCAGATTGTTCGAGGCAATTTTCAGGCGATAGCGTCGGGTGAATACCACCCCACATCACAAGCGCAGAGGAATGTTCTTTGACAAGGGTGGTTAATTTTCGGGCGATCGGAACATAAGGCGAATAGACGCTGAAACCAACCATTTTGGGCTGAAGCTCAGCTATTTTCTCCTTGAATAATGCTTCCTCTTTAACGGTTGGCGGTGTTACTGCATTGGTGTAATGATTTTTAAAAAAAATAGTATGGGGTTCAACGCCTTCAATTTTTTCAAGGAGGGAATGCAGTATTCGAATTGGAAAATTCTGGTACCGATACAAAGCGACCAGAAGGACCGTTATGGGCTCAATGGCAGGATTCATGAAGATTATTTTATCGGAAATTATATTTTCAATACAACAGTTTGGTATGCTGTTACAGAATCAATATCTAACATGTTCTTTGTTTCTGATGCGTGCTGTCCGCTCGTCATTCCTGCGCAGGCGGAAATCCGGTCGGCCTAAAACTGGACTCCCGCTTTGTGCGGGAGTGACGATCATATTGCAAAATATGTTGGGACACAACATTAAACAGGTTTTTGATACCGCTTCTAATACGCCAGTCGACCTAATGATTTAAGGATCAGGGTAACCCCCATGGCAAACATACCGGTCAGCCCCATGCCGCAGGAAAATCCGGCCAACAAAACCGGCGCGTACTGGCGCCACATGGCTCCGTAACGCTTGAGGAAAAAAAAGCGTCCCAACAAGGCCCCGGCCACCTCAAGGAACATGGCATGCGGCAGGGTCTGGCCCAGTCCGCGTACCATACCATAGACCAGCATAATCGGAAGGCCAAAAAGGGTCAAAATTGTATAGGTAATCACCCCCAGCCCCAAACCGGCGATCACGTATACAATATTGAGCGCCTGGTAAAAAGCAGCATTGCCTTCCAGAGTTGAGCTTTGCATCAACAGCGTATTCAAGGCCTGCAGATGCCAGATTTCTTGAGCAAAGGGGTAGGCGCTGGAGGGGATGGGGGCCAATCGCCAGATAAATTGCGAAAACAGCAGGCTGGCCGTCATGACGATCGGAAAGACCACAATTTCAGACTTGATAATACCGCGAATGCTGGTGCCGGTCAGCTCGATTTGCCGAAAATTTACAGTGGCCTCACCGTAATTATGAATCGGAATGGGCGCATACCAGATCTCGATCCCCTGATAGCCGAAATATTTGGCACCTGCAATGAAGCTGATCTCTCGCACCAGCGGCAAACTGACAAATTGGCCGGCAATGCCTTCCATCCGGGCTGTAATGTAGGAGACGATCGGGGTGTAGATAAAGCCGTAAGCCAGAAAAAAAGGCCAGGGGAAATTTGGAACCAGCCACAGGCAGAGCAACACGTATGAAATGGTGGAAAAAACATAGATGCCGATGGAAATCCAAAAATTGAAATCCCCGCGACCCGGCGGCGGGCGGAACAGATCCCGCATCCGGCCCTTGGTGCCCTCGTGTTTGCCAAAGGATCGCAACACATGCCAGATCCCCACAAAAGCAATGGCCAGACCCAAACCGATACTGAAGCTCATGTAAAAATCGAAATTATTGGCAAACATGGTATCGACGGTTTCCATACCCGGATGCCAGCGGGTCAGGATCCCGTTCTTGTACAGGATCGGGTTGGCCACAATCGTAATGATGATTCCCACCAGTCCACCGATCACCGCCCAGAAGGGCAACACCATACCGATAAAAACCAATCCCAGGTCCAGTTGAATTCCGGTGGCAACCGCCGGCAGCACCCCTTCGGTATGACCGGTCAGCTCAACCCAGGGAATGGGAATCAGTCGGATCGGTTCCATAAGGATGAGGCCCGATACAGTGGGCAGCAACACATAAATCGCCCCAAAAGCCAACCCCATAACACCGCCGATGGAAAAGACCCGCCATTTCCAGCTTTTCTTCTTATCCTCGGTGGACTCTGCCAGAGCCATCGTTCCCAGTGCTGCCACCGGCGCCATGGGAAATGGCAGTTTTTCGACATCGGATGTAATACGAAATAGCGCGTATCCCAGCCCGAACTGATCGATGCGCTGAATGATCTGGGTACCTACCAGCAGCAGAATGGGTATCAGCCAGTCACGGTGGAAAAAGGTGCGCTCCACCAGTGAAGCGGATTCCGGGGCCGGCGCTACCCAGGTGGGAATAAACTCGGTAACCCCCAGCATCCGGGCGGCGTCGGACTGCACCAAATATTGATTCCACAACAGGCCCTGAAAGGGCGTCGACAACGCCGCTCCGGCCATATAATACAATAAGAATATTTCCTGTTGTTTGAGTTCGCTGTAAGAGCGTTTCGCCAGTTCAGCAAAAAGGATGATGGTGACCCAGCGCGCCGCGGGCCCGATACCGGTGCCAATAACCAGCTGTAGATACATGCTGCCGGGCATCATCAAAAAACCGATAAAAATGGCCCCGACCACCGTCTTCCAGTCAAAACCCTCATCAAACTCGGTCGGGGTTTCCAGCAGATCTCGATATTCTTGCAGTTCTTTATCTTCGTACATGGAGAGATTCCGTTATTTGTTATTGGTTATTGGTTATTGGAAATAAAAATAGTAAGAATACCGCATCTACGAATAACAAATAACTATTAACCAATAACTGACGTTAGTCAGGTAACACCAGATAACTGGAATAGCTAAAGAGTCCGATGATGGCCCAGGTGCCGGCCATAAAAAAATCACCGATAATCAGTCCAATAAAAAAGTTCCGCAGTTTTTTAAACAAGCGCACTCCGCCATAACGCATGCACAGGGCATTGCAAGCCCAACCGATAAAAAAACTAAACCACAGAATGCGCATGGCAGAGCTGTAAGCGGTCAGGTAGCCAATGGGGTGAATCGGCCACCAGTAAAAACGATGATAGCAGATGACCAAAACCAGCATGACCACTGCACCGGTAATCGAAAAAATCATCACCCACTCACCCGGTTTAACCGGTGATTCAACCAGGCTGTAAACATTATCATAAAGGGCCACCGTGGTCCGGGTGGCCCAGTCCAGTTGCAATTCGCGCATGCCGAATTTGTAACTCAAAGCCAGCATGGCCAGAAACGAAATCAGCACACCGGCAACCAATGTGACGGCAATGCCCAAAAAAATCAATCGATTATTGCGCGTTTTATCGGTGATTTTGCGGGTATGCAACAATGAGGGCATGAGCGATTCCCGCAAATCAACAAACAGCACTTTCTGAATAACAGCGGCCACCACAATACCGACACTGGTGAAAAACTTGGGCCCGAAAAAAGCCATTAATCCGTCCATCGGCGCAGCGGTTAAGGTAAAATATGCAATCCCGCCCTGGCAAATGACGCGCACCGCAACCAGTGTAAACATAAAAAAAGCAAAGACCACCATGAAGGAAAACAGCAGCGGTATGCCGAAATAATGACACCAAAAAACGATTGCCAAACTTCCCAAAACAAATCCCCAGAAGGCAAAACGGGTCGATATCCATTCTGTTTCCGGATGGTCATCTTTTTTGAAGCCAACCCCATAGCGCACAATTTGAATAAAATGAAAGCGTGCCAGCCAGGCCAGAAACAGGAAAAAAACGATATAGGCACCAATCATTTGTGTCTCTTCAGGGCGCGAGATGGTGGGACCAAAGGTGACACCCAGGGCTGCCGCCGGAATATTTAATCCCAGTACGCTCAGCAACCCAAACAGCAGGATCCCCAGGATGAAAAAAACCCAGAATGAAAACGAAATTTGTTTGGAGGTTAAAAAGGCGAAGCCGATAAACGCCGGATATATGTATATTTTTAACTTGAAAAATCCGGACAGAAGCCCAAACTTCGGAAAATATTTACCGGCCAGAATCAGGGTCGGAATTTGGGGGATGGACGGATTGTAAAAGGCCAGCCCATTGAGCAGATGCAGGCAAACCGGGACCATCAGGCCGGCTATCAGGAAACGATTGGTAAAGAACTTGCCAAGACGGCTGCTGTCAAGAGCCTCTTGCATGATAAGTGGTACCCGTAACAGCGGAAAGTTCATGCGTTCATTGTAGAGGGGCTGTTTGCTTAACAGGTTAATGATGCACACCATCACAAAATAACACAGCAAAACAAAAATCGTCCAGGTCACCAGGGGGGTTAACCACGCATCCCAGGGGATCTGCTTAAGGACGTCAAACCAACCCAGTTGCCGCCCTCCCGCAAGACCGTTGTAAATACCGGCGACGGCATCCCGGCTTTGGGGGAACCAGCTTTCGGGCAAAAGCGGATGAAGCACTTCTGACCAGCGGTTTTCAACCGTGGCAAAATGAAAAGGAGCGGTAAGGTTGATAAAGAAAGTGCGCGCCAAACCCGTCCAGGCGACTCCGGACAACAGCATCATCAGGGCCCAGGACACCAACAGCTCTTTGCCGGTCATCAATTTGCGACCTTTGAAAACCCAATGTAATCCGGCCGTCATGACCATCAGCCATACCAGAATATAAAATGGTGCCAGCGGGAAATGACCACCGCCCAGAGGTGTTGCCTGGCGAAATGCATTGTTAAAAGGTGTAATTAAACAAATCACCAGCGCAAAAATCGACCCCAGCACAATGGCCCGTAAACGGATTTTTTCTCCGATTTTTTCCCCCTTAACGTCCGAGGGCTGAGGTTCATTGGATGCGGGTTGCTGATTTTCGGTCATTATCTCTGTTTCCTGACTAAACTTTCATATCCAACGCGCACGATAATTGATTGTTTGTATCACTATGGCGATGTTGTGCACCACGAAGGGCATGAAGTTCCACGAAGATGAAAGATAAGCTTGTGTTTTTCATTTCCTGTTTATCGTGATCTTCGTGGTAAAACTTATGCACGTTAACATTATGATCTTCAATTCACCACAAAGAACACGAAGCGGCACGAAGATTAATGCAAGCTTTCTTGTTTTTCACTTCGAGTCCTTCGTGAGCTTCGTGGTAGAATATATATTCACGAAACCCCGTTGGGCGATATTTAGCTTGATTCGATTCCCATTTCTTTTTCAGCTTCGGCCAGCAATTGCTCATAGTGCTCCTTGGTCGACTCCTCAAATGACCGCCAGAGCAGCAGTTGTTTGCGGACATTATGCAAAAATCCTTTATTGATTCGATGCCAGGCATTGGCCTCGCCAGACTCCCTTGTCAGGCGCACCTTGATCTCTAAAAACCCGGGCTCGTCGGCTGCCGGGCAAAATTGAAATTCGACTTTCTGATTGATGCCGAAATCAAAAGGTGCCAGCCAGACGCTGGCCCACATCTGCAGGCAGGCGTCGTATTCACAGCGTTGTTCCGGGCAGTCTTCAGCGTCTCCGGTTAAGCCGGGCGCCGTCTGGCAGATAAAACCAAATTCGATATCACCCGTGGAAAACAGCCCATGGGATACGTCCAGGTGCCCCTGGAAATATTCCAGCAAAAACCCGCCGATACTGCGATGCTCTGCATAACTCATGTAAAATGGCAGTGTTACCTCGAGGCTATTTCCCTTTGCCTCGGGAAGCGTCCAGGCCCGGTTGACATCCGGAATGGCAATTTTACCGGCCACCTTGGACGGGTAAAGGACAGACACCAGCACAACGATGATCACCAGTACCATAGCGGCCACACCGGCCCAGGAAGAGTAATTGACCGTTATGCCGGACCACAGCGCTGTTTCGGCAAACAATTTGGCCGACGTCTGCGCCAACAGATACCCAAGCACCACGCTGATAACGGCCAGAGCCATCGCCTCGGCAATAAATAAAAACGATACATGCGAGGGCGCCAATCCCACAGAAGTATAAATGCCGATTTCACGCTTGCGCTCATAAACACTACCGATCATGGTATTTAAGACGATAAACACCGAAATGATAATCGGGATGATAATGTTGGGCACACCGCTGTATCGCATGGTATCGCTGGCATGATAAAGATAGGTGCCATCGGGCTCTCCGCTGAAGAGCGACAAACCAAAGCGATCCACCAAATTCTGTGCTTCATTTTGAATGGAGATGTTCGCCTGCGGAACAATGGCCACGCCTTTTAAATGCCCCCCGGCCGCCAGAAGACTGCGATAGGGCATAATCATGGTCAGATCACCGGGGATGTGTTGGTAGCGGCTTTGAAATTCTCGCACATCATCACCGGATTCCATGGCCTCGAGCTCTTCTTCGGTCATCTCGCCAGAGACTTCACGAGGAAAAGTGGCCGGCGTCAGCGGTTCGCCGTCCAGGTCGGTTCGCTGCTGCAGTTGTTTGCCCGAAAAAACGCCCACAACTTCAAAGGGCATACCCCACATGGTAATCACAGCCCCCTGCGGATTTTGCGCATCGATACCCAGGCTCCGAGCCATGCGTTCGGGCAACAGGATGGTGTTGAGTTCATTTTCAGCCAGCCAGCGCCCGCCAATCAAAATTTTGTCGAGACCTGAAACATCCGGCTCCAGATGTGAAAGACCGACCAGCCCCTGGGCTTCAAAGGATCGGCCATTGTAATAAACCGGAATTCGCGTCGTGCGCGTTCTGTCCGCATCCTCCAGCCAGACCCGCGGAACGCTGGTTCCTTTTTGGGCGAAATTATTGCTGATGGATTCGAAAGCCTGAGGGGGCAAATCGCGCCAGTTGACATTTTTTAACAAAAATCCCTTATAGGGTGCCGTCGGTTCATACAGCAGCCGGGCATGGTGCCGCATGGACTTGACGGCCGTAAAGCTCATAATGGTAAACGTTAAAATAATCAGGGTTGCGCAGGTTAGTGCAGTCCGCAAACGTCGCCGTCTCAAATTGCTAACACCCAGCAGAAAGGCCGCAACAAAGGCTTTCCAGCGCCCGAGTTCTTCAGACTGGATCAGTTTGGCGCGGGTTTGCAGCTGGGTCATTTCGCCTTCAAAACGGAAAAAGATGATCAGCGTCACCATTAAAGATAACCCCATGATGAAAAAGGCGAGTATGACCACCATGGGGCTGTAGGCCAAGCGAAAGGCCGGATGCACATTGTAGATCAGCGCAATTAACAATACGAGAATGATGATAAAGGCAATAATGCGCTTGTAAATATTGGCATAACAAAACAAAAGACGTTCCATACAAAAAGCAAACGGAACAAAAAGAGCGATGTAAAATAACACTCCGTAAAGAACGTCTTTCTGGGTTTTTTCCACATCCTCATATACCCGCGTGGCCAGTGCCCACGAGCGCATACTGGCCTCGGATGCCCGATCGTATAATTTGTCCTCGAAAGCCGTTTGGGCGGTCTGTAACGCTCCCAGGCCATCTTCCTGAAGTGAGCGGATGCGCTCGTTGAATATCCCGCGCTTTTCTAAATTGGATATGCGCGGCTCCAAAAGGGTCCACATGTCTTTGGCCACGCGGTAAGCCGTGCGGTGCAAAAAGGGCGTCTGGCCCACCATAAATCCGACACCGGTGGATTTATCCTTGCTGGCATTGGTCAGAACCAGTTTATTGCGCAGCACCGTATCGGACAGGGTTAACTTTAACGGGGTGCCCGGCTCCAGAAAGGTGGTCGATATGGTTGATGCATTGGTGTAATCCGAAATCCAGGTGTCGAGCCGGCTCATAAACCAGCGCAGCGGATCGGATTCGCGGCGCCCGTCAATAATCTTGACCTTGCTCAGATGACGGAATGTTCGGGGTTCCAGCAGGTTAAAAAAAGTGATTCCGTTGCTGGCAAACATCACCAGATCAGTTTCCATTAACCGCCGGTACATTTTCACGCGATAAGCGACTTTGCCGGTTTTCTTTTTATCGATGGTCCAGACAATATTGCCGCTTGCAGGATCAAATTTATAGCCTTCAAAAATGATTTTATGATAACTGTGCTTTTTATCCGCTAACCCCCTGAGGTAAAAACTGCCCAGATGATCAACCATCACATAAAAGCGTGCCGGGCCCTGGTAGCAAAGCAACACGGTTCCCGGTGCCGGTTGATCGGCAAACAGTTCACCGTGCCGCAAAAATTTAGCCCTTCCGATAATTGCGGAATAGCCAAAGCGGGGAAAAATTTCATCATGCAGTTTGGGGACTTGCGCCAGATGCTTAATCAACCGACAGACGACTGCGCTTTGTTTGAGGGCAAAAGCCGTATCCACATTTTCAGGGGTATCATACGGTGTCCCCCAGCGCGCTCTGGCATCATGGGTGGTCACAAAGGTCAGCCCGTGGATGCCGCCCAGCGCGGTCAGCTCTCCGCCCAGCGGCGGCTTGTCAAGAAAATAGCTTTGCCATGAGCGTTTACGACTGGGGCGCAAGCTATCTTTATACATACCGACGATGCCCAGCTCTTTTTCTATTCGCGATGCCCCCTGGCTCAGGACCTCATCTAAGGTGCTGTAAATCGCGGTGCGGTTAATCCGGGGCCTAAACGGAAAAGCCCACCCATAGTTGAAGGCGCCGAAACCGTCGCCCCGACTGGACAGGTGCAAAGATAGGGCTGCATCCAGGTCATAGGCTCTTACCGCGCTTCTAAAGGCACGCGCGTCACCGATCTCTCTGGCGTGTCGGCGCACATCGGATAAAATGGCCTTCTGGTCGCTAATGGCTTTGGGAATGAGTCCGGCAAGTGCCTGGCGATCATCAGCGTTCAAATCCGAAAAATCAGGACTCCACATCAGGCGCCTGAGCGTCAGTCTTTCATCGGTCAGGTTCTGAATTTGCTTTGCGCTGGCCCTGGTCTCCTGCTCCAGCCGCAGCTGCATCAGGCGGCGTGACACCCTGTCGGCTTCTGTTTTTAGGCGTTGGTCGATGGCGTTTTTCAGTATTTTGCCGGTCTCCTCATCCAGGGCTTCGTTTTTGGCCCCTGGATCGACCGAAAAGTTTTTTAACAGTTTAAGCGTCTTGCGCTTTTCTTTGACAAGCGCCTTAAATGATTTTTGCAATTTGCGCATGTCTTTTGACCTGGCGGAGATGCTCCAGATCATTTCGCGAAAACCTGCCAGGGTCTGGGCATGCCCGCTGCTGGCAATCAACAGCACGGATCGTTTGGGCGGATGTTTCTTTAAAAAGCGTGCCAATTCAAGCAGGGTGGCAATACCCACCGCTTCATCGGCACCCGGCGATAGCCCAGCGACGGTGGCGGTGCTGTCGTAAAAAGCCTCCACCATGACCAATCGCTCCTTTAGGTTTCGGTCAACACCGTCGATAAAACAGTAAATATTTTCCGAACTCACCAATTGCCAGCGCGTCTGGGAGACCAGTCGGGCTTCGGCCGCAATCTGACCGTTGGGTGTCTTTTCAAAATCGCCGAACACCTCCCTGGCGCGCGCCAGCGACACCCAGAAACGCGGAAATTGCAAAGGAGACAGTTCAAACTTTTCTTCAAATAGCGATTTGGTTGAATTTCCACGATCAACGTAAATGATTGCCCGCGCGCCTAAATTGGCAGCATTCAGCCAATTTTTTCCTGAATCCAATTCCATTATTAGGATTGAATTTGGGATTTGTTTGCCGTTTAATTCGGCCAGCTCACCGCGACCGGCATAAATCAGCGGGCCTGAAACTCCGGGCGAGGCAACCGTTTGCGGCGTCACGGCATTGCCAAGGATGGGGTTCAGTTCAACAGGGCGTTTTTGGTCTGGCAGGGTTAACTGGCTTTGGGAATGCTGAATGACCGGCACTGAAAATCGGTAGGATCCCACATTCTCGTATCCCAGTTTTTCAAATCTCTCTTTAAGATAAAGGGCTGCAGCCGCATTCCCGGCAGTTCCCGTGCTGCGATCTTTCAACTCGGCAAGCCGGCTGATGACGTCGCTGAAGGCATCCGGCAAATTATTTTCGGTCACTGCATCTGCCGCGGGGATCCACAGCAAGCTGCAAAGCAATATAACAAATGCAAAAGACCATTTTACTGCTCGCCGCTGGCTGCTGGCAACTGGCTTCCGGCCGCTCGTCTCTGGCTGCTGGCTACTGGCAGCTGGCTCCTGGCTGCTGGCTACTTGTGCCTGGTTGTTGGAATATGGCATTCCCGTCCCCGGCGCAGGATTCGTGTGTTTATGGTTCTTTGATATGCAGTTAAAAAACATATTGCTGAAAATCCATGTACAATAAATTTTCGTATTAATTGCCTAAAACACGATGCTAGGAGCAGTCTGCCAGCAGCCAGTGAACAGTGGCCAACGGCTAAATGCTAATGACGGGTATCGATCTTGCCGATCGAAATTGACAACTCTTCGCGATCTTCAATTTTGTCAACGGTGCCATCCCGTATCCAGACCACCTGATCGGACACATTGAGCATCTTAAAATCATGGGTTGCCGATATTACCGTCACATTGCGATCCTGGCTCAAGCGTTTCAGCAAGGCAATAATTTCTTCTCCGGTGGTCAGGTCAAGGTTGCCGGTGGGCTCGTCCGCCAGAATAATGGCGGGGTCATTGGCCAGGGCTCTGGCAATGGCCACGCGCTGTTGCTGGCCGCCGGAAAGTTCAAAGGGTTTATGGCTGAAACGGTCACCCAATCCCACGAGCTCTAATAATTGCAATCCTTTTTCGACCGCAGCGTCATTGTTCATCCCGGCAAACACCATTGGCAAAGTTATATTTTCCAGGGCGGTCATAACCTGAATAATGTTAAAGGTTTGAAAAATATAGCCGATCTTGCGGCAGCGCAGCCAGGCCAATTCGTAGGCATCCAGTTGGGCGATATCCACCTCATCGATAAATACCTTACCGGAAGTCGGCTTATCTAGACCGCCGATCATATTAAAAAGGGTGCTTTTGCCGGATCCGGAGGGACCCATAATTGAAATGTAATTGCCGCGCGCAATCTCAAGATTTACCCCCTTTAATGCCTCAACCTCAACTTTTCCCAGTTGAAACGTTTTAAAGACATCGGTCACACGCACGATATTGGTTGATTCTGCCATAATACACTCCATACAGGGCGCACGGCACAGGGCCCAGGGCGCATGTTATGTCTTGTCTGAGGCCTCGTTATGTTATGCCTCAGCCCTGCGCCTTTGGCCTTGTGCCGTGCACCAATTGTTATTGCTCCACCCGCATGGCCTCAACCGGCTGCATTCTGGCGGCCACAATCGCCGGGTAAAAAACACCGATCAAACTCAATATACACCCCACCGCAACAGCAATGGCAAATGAAACCATCACCGCCACCCAGGATACAGCGCTCAAAGCAGCCGGGCCAAATCGCAACAAGGCGCCGATCAGGGCAAACAGAGCCCCTGCCAGCGCACCCGCACCTGCACCCGCCAGGCCCTGCATGCCGGCTTCGAGAATAAACAGTCGTAAAATGAATCGATCCAGAGCCCCGAGGCATTTCATCGTACCAATTTCGCGAAATCGCTCGGTTACCGCCATAAGCTGCGCATTGACGATGCCGACCACACAAACCATCAGCGACAGGATGATAATCCAGCGCTGTTTCGGGCTGGCACCCACATTTGTATCTTCAGGCCCGATATCATAGCCGGCGCGAATAACCGCCTGACGCATTTGGGGTTCCTGGGTCGCCAGCAGCCCATTGGCCACATCGTTGCTGACGCGCACAAAGCTTAAAAAGGAAACCGCCAGCACCAGACTCATGGTGGTGATCAGGGATCTGAAGAATCGGACTTTTATGCTTTTTAGTGAAATTTCAAGGGATTTGGCAAATGGCAGAGCAATCTGGCGGTCAACGCTTTGGGGAGATTTTTTACCAGTCAAAGGGATTTGTTGCTCAGCCATGTTTGCAACCTTTTATCCGGCAAGACAGCGACAGGTGATCGATTAACATTGATTCAACTCGGTGAAGTGGCAATGAACACAATTAACCCCTTGCCGGCAAATTGGCAATGGTTAATTTCGCTTTTTAGAATCTGCGCCATCGTCACAGAAGACAGTGACTTCACGTCTCACGATTCAAGGGAAACGCATTTTATAAATCGGATGCATTTAATATATAATAGGCAGTAGCTGTATCATAAAAGACTTTTTTAGTAAATAGGAATGGTTCCTGATAAATACAACGATTTTTTATTGAAAACAACCTCTTGGCCCATAAAGGATGTCGTCAGAAAGCATGCACAGCGCCTTACTTCTTGCGGATTAAATATATACCATCGCGCACACTCAACATTACTTTTTCAATGCCTTCGGTGTTCATTACCTTTTGATTAAAGGCAGCGATCGCCTTTGCATTTTCATTGGAAATGGGACGCTTAAATATTTTATGGCGCCAGAAGATGTTATCGACAAAAATCAGGCCTCCAGAATGCAGTATGCGCAGCGCTTCGTCAAAATAAACCCCATAGGACGGTTTATCCGCATCGATAAAAACAAAATCGACAGAGTTAGCGGCAATTTTTTGCAATGTTTCAAGGGCTGGCTTCAACTCCAGGCGAATTTTGCGGCCATGGGGGCTTTGGGCAAAATAGCGTAAAGCGATTTCCGCATAGGTTCTGCTGGCCTCACAGGTCACCAGGTGGCCGTCAGCGGGCAAGGCCTCGGCAATCATCAGGGCCGAAAAGCCGGTAAATGTACCGATTTCAACAGCTAAGCGGGTTCCCGATGCTTTAACCAGAAATTGCATCAAGCGGCCTTCAACCTGACCGATACTCCAGCGCGAGCGACCGGTAAGGGCCTCTGTCTCTTCTAAAAGCTGGGTCAGCAGCGGCGAAAGCGCATCGGTATGCGCCGCGATGTATTCGTCGATTGGAGTGTCCTGATTTTTTGCCACGTGACGCTTCTCGATGGTTAAGGTTTAAATTGGCCGCCCAGCCAGGTCATAAGATATTGAGCCGTATTTTCCGCGCCATCCAGATTAATCGGTATCTGTTGGGTGGGCCGGGGCTCGAGCAGCATTTCTTGAATATAGCGGCTGAGAACCGTGGGTTCAATATCTTTGTCATGTAGTGATTGCATGGGTATATATTTATTTATTTTGGCAACCCGCAACGGTTGTTCCTGCTGCTTTGCGTACGGAAAAATCAGTGCAGGAACCCGTGCGGCCATGATGTTCATGCAGGTGTTGTAGCCGGCCAGGCTGACGGAGAGATCAGCTGCAGATAAATAGTCTAAAAACCGCTTGGTATAGTAGCGAACACGAATGCCATTGACGGCTTTGGCCGTTAGGCGCTTAAACTCTTCGGGTTCGCGGAAAGGACCGCTAAACATTTCAATTCTGATTGGTTCTTTTTGGGTTAACAAGGGGTAAGCTTCCAGAACACAGTCCAAAAGCGCATAGCCGGATCGGCCGCCACCGGCGCTGACGACAATGAGCTTATCATCCGGACCGATACCCAGCTCGTGTCGCAAGTGCTGACCGGCCACCGGGTCGGCTTTTGGACAAACAAAACCGGTATACACCGTTGGGATGCGGATGTCATCCATTCGACTGAAGGTCTCATCGAGGCTGAGCAGCTGGTCATCCGAGTGTACCAATAACAGATGAAAATAGGTGTGCAGTGAATTGATGACCCGCTCTTCATAAAATTCCTGCTTTCTTTTTTCAACCAGAATGTCCCGCAGACTGCACACCACCTTTATATCACCGAAGCAGCCTTGGTGGATCGAGTCCAGCAGGGGCTCAAGCTCAAAACCAAAAACCGAGCGCCCGAAGGGATACAGCTCGATCATAAAAATATCGGGCTGGTGTTGTTCGAACAAAGAGATTAAAATTTCTCGGCGCTGGCGCTGAACAGACGCAACGGATTGATCTGCATCTTCGGCCATCAGGGTCGTAAATTGCTCATCCATGTATAAACCGGGCAGGCGGACAAGCGAAATGTGTTCGGGTAGATCAACATCAACCTCGCGGCCTCCTGCAATCAAAATGACCTGATGCTCGGAAAACGCGCGGGCAAGCTCCAGGCTGCGGAACAAATGCCCCATCCCCCAGACATATTGGCAGTATAAGATGATTTTCATTATTGTTGATGTAAGAGCTTCTTTGCCTTTTCGATATTGGCTTGCACGTCTCGGTTTTGCGGGTCCAATGCCATCACTTTTTGCCATTCAACTACGGCAGAATCATAATCACCCTGCATGGCAAAGATCACCCCTAAATTATTGCGAGCTTCGATATCATCAGGATCGAGCTCAACGACTATTTGATATGCCCGCTCGGCTTCTGCAAGCATATTTTGCTTTTTATACATATTGCCGAGGTTAAAATGCGCATTTTTAAATCGCGGATTAATGTCGATTGTTTTGTTATAGGCTGAAATCGCTTCGGAAACAAAACCCTGTTTATCTAAAATGACGCCCAGGTTGTAATGTGCCTTATAATCTTTAGGATTTAGTTCCATCACTTTTTTCACTTCCCGCAATGAGGCTTCGATCATACCTTTTTCCTGGTAGACCCGGGCCAAATTACCGTGTGCCCTGACACTGTTGGGCTCAACTTCAAGCGTCTGGGTCCAGAGGCTATAACCATTCTTCCAGTCCCTGTTGCGGTCAACAGTAATAATGGCCCAAAACACCACCAGACACACAACGATGGCGATCCTTATCAGCGGTGATCGCGTAAAAGAAAGACGATTTAAACCATATTCCAGAAAAATGGATAGGACCACACAGAAGCCGAATAACGGGATATACAAATAGCGCTCGGCAAAGGGATTATAGATTTGAATTAAATTAAATACGGGAAATAGCGTCAGAAAAAACCACCATATCCCGAATGAAGTCGCCCTTGAGGTTTTAAACATGAAAAAGCTGAAAATCACCACAGCCGCCACAATGATTAAAGCGATTAGGGGTAAAAGATCAAAAAACCGGGTGGGATAGGCAAACACATAATCGGCATTTAAATTGAGCGGAAACAGGCTCAGCTTGATGTATTTAAAAAAGATAACGGGCAAATAGAGAATCCGGTCAACCAAGCGTCCCCAGATCTGGGTTTCAACTTCCTCCAGATTATAAATGGCAAAAAACCGCAGCCATAAATAAAATAGACTGATCCCCATAAACCCCAAATAATAGATTAAGCGTTCCTTGACGACCTGCAGCACCCACCTTAAGGTTAGGTTTTGCGAAAAAGGTTTTCTGAGGGTGAGATCATAAACCACAGCGATGACCGGCAAGGTTATGGCCATTTCTTTTGACAGCAGCCCCAGCAGAAAAAAAAGCAGTGTTAAAAAAAAGAAAAAGACATTGCGCCTGGGTGCTGAAGTCTTCAACTTCATATATAACAACAGGGCCAGAAAAAAGAAAAAAGCGGTAATGAGGTCTTCATTGTATGAAATACTGTTTACCGCCTCGGTGTTGACCGGGTGACAGGCAAACAACAAACCGGCGATCGCAGCCGGTCTTTTATGCTCCAGAATAACATGGGCCATCAGATAAACCAGAACGACATTTAGCATGTGCAGGATCACACTGGTCAAATGGTAGCCAAATGGGTTCAAACCAAAAACGGCGTAAAGCAAATAGTAGGACAGCGTCGCCACCGGTCGATAACTGGCTTCCCCGCCGGATATCTTAAAATAGGATGAATTATAAAATGAAGACAGATAATTGTCGAAACGCTTGAGGTGCACATTTTCCACTATGGTGCCCAAATCGTCGTAAACAAAACCATTCGACAGCGAATTAGCATAAATAACAGCGCTGACACAGGCCAGCAGTAAAATGGGCACCCAATGGGTTGTTTTTGTTTTTTCAATTAACTGATTTGACATGATATCACTATTAGGCGGGCAAAAAATAGCGGTTTGTGTCAATGCTCGCCTGAAACCAACCGCTCAAGCCACCGGGCCGTGTGGTTAGCACCGTCTAAGTCAACATCAAACGACGCCGACGAGTTCTGAGCAAGGCTGCGATCCATCAATTGCCCCAGCCGTTGGGGTGTTAAATCCTGCTGGTTGATCACATTTAACGCACCGATTGCGGCCAACTTGTCGGCCCGCATGACCTGCTCCTGATTTTGAGAAAATGGCCATACCAGCGCCCGAACACGGGTTGCTAAAATATTCATACTGGTGTTATAGCCGGCCATACTGACAGACAGATCAGCGGCAGCCAGATAAGGCAAAAATTCCGTGTTAAACCTTCCAACAAACACCCGTTTGCTCGCCTGGCACCTCAATGATTCAAAGTCCTCTTCGGGAATGTAGGGGCCGGTATAAACCCGCAGGCAGTTTCCATTGCTATCGGGCAGTTGCTGAAATGCCTTGACAACCGTCTCAAGCAGAACGCTGCCGACGCTGCCGCTGCCGGCACTGGCGATGATCAATTTTTGCTTGTCATCCAGACCCAATTGGGCTCGGGTTTTCTTGCGCGCCCCTGTCGGGCACGGCTGGGCAATGAAGCCGGTATAAACAATGGGAATCTTAAGATCATCGCTGCGGAAAAAGGTCTCCTCTAACTTAATCAGTTTCGGATCCGAATGCACCAGAACGGCATCAAAAAATTGATTCAGCGTTTTTAACGCCCGGTCTTCATGTCGCCGCTGATCCTCCTTTTCAACCAGGATATCGCGCACGCTGCATATCACCCTGCAGGGAGCCACTCTTTTTTCAGAGATAGCCTCAAGAATGGGATCCAGCTCTAAGCGAAATGCTTTGCGCCCAAAAGGATACAGCTCGACTAAAAAAATATCCGGCTTTTCCGCTTCAAAAAGCGCAAACAGATCCTGCTTGCGCCGCTCGATGATTTGCGCGACGGACAACTGCTGATCGGAACTTAATAGGCCTTTAAAGCCGCTGTCCATCTGCAACTCCGGCAGATGAACCGACCGGACGTGTTTGGGAAGATCCACCGCCATGGGCGGGCCGCCGGTAATGAGCACAACCTGATGCGCGCTCAAAGCCTTACAAATTTCCAGGGACCTGAACAGATGCCCGATTCCCAGGACATGCTGACAATAAACGAAAATTTTCATCGGCAACGCTTTCTTAACCTCCCAGGTGATGCGCGGTTCAGATCGGCATTTTATTCCATCTTCCTAAATACGGCAAACTCTGCTATAAAAATGAGGCCCTTATCTGATCTTTGGACGACATTTTAGATGAAAATTCCTGAAAAGTTTAGATGGGTTTAAAGGAAAACCATAATTGAAAGCAGATCAAATTAAAATAGAAAAAATAAAACTTCAGCACATCGACCATTTTGCGCGTCAGGCGCTCAAGCAAACGCCATACCAGACAGGGGTGCCCATATCCCGACGCCGTGCGTTATCCCAGCTAAATAATCCTTACGGCCGCCCCGAAGATGTGTCTTTATTGGTGGCCCTGCATGACAACAACTGCATCGGCTACCAGGGTTTGCTTCCCGGATTATTGTCCCACCATAACGAGCTGAAAAGAATTCACTGGTCAAGCGCATTTTTCGTGTCTCCCGATTATCGCGGCACAGGTGTTGCCGGCCGTCTTTTAGAGGAAATCAAAAAGCTCAACATCGATTTTCCGGTCACCCGGATGACCGCAGGCGCGCAGCAAGCCTATCTGAAAGCCGGGTTTAAAGAACTCGGCCATCTGACCTACTACCAGTTAAGGCTGGAAAAAGTTCGCAAACTGGAAGACATACGACAAGATGCGCAAGCATCATTGGATGCCGGCAGCAATGCAGACGCGCTTTATCAGCAGTCAAAAAACATTCTTTACCGCCGGTTGTTGTCTGATTTACATCCGCAAAAAGACCCTTTTGAACATAAAAGCGTTGCGCAAATCAGCCGACAGGCAGAGCCGACGATCCGCAAACAGATGAACGGCCCTCGATTTTTCCGCGGCATCGAAGCCATTAACTGGATGCTTAAATATCGCTGGCTGATATCGGCCGCCCATGAACAGACAGAAGCCGAGCCCTATTATTTTTCGCTGGTCAGCGAGCTGTTCGACTATATTGCCCTGGAAATCTACTCAACGGATAGCAACGCGTTCAAAGGATTTTTGATTCTATCGGTCTTGACCAAAAAAGGCAGGACCTGGGTTAAAATTTTGGATTTTGCCTTCAAAAATCCCGCCGACGGCGACATAGCGGTTTATCTGGCCTTGCTTTACGCCCAAAAATTCAGCGCCGACCGGCTTGAATTTCCGGCCAGCCTGCTGGGTTATTTTGAAAGCCACCCCGACCTGCAGCCGTTGATTAAAGAACAGCAGCGTCTGTATTTGTTTTATCCCAAAAAGAAAGAAAGTGTGCTGGACGACTGTGTCGGCAAGATTAGTTTCAGCTATTGTGACGCGGACACAACCTTCACCTAGAACCCAAATTAAAAAAGCGTCTAAGGGCCCAGGACTGCGTTGCGATTTGATTTAAAATGCTCACGTACTACGTGTACGCTCCGCTTTTAAATCAAATCGACGTCTTGTCCTGAACCCTTATCCATTCTTTTAATTTGGGTTCACCTTTTTTATTTCAGAAATAAACAACCGGACCAACTTCAACTAAATACTACTACAAAAAAGCCAAATCGCAGCCTTTTGAGCACCTTAATTTTTTAACATCAGGTGCAAGATCCCGCTGTGTGGGAGCAGAAAATAACATGACCGGCACACACCGTGTATGCTCAACTTCTGAATCGGTTTGCGTCACTGAGAAAATAACTATTTAATTAAACTATCAATATCAATTCGGCCGGTAATTTCCGCTTTATTCTTGGGCCGGGCAGCAAAAAACTGCTCGAAGCCAAAGGATTTCAAAATGCGAACATATGTGTCGCTGTACTCATTGAAAGGAAAGCCGTAGCTTTTGGGCTGCATGTTTAAATTCTGATCAAACCAGCGCAGACAAAGTTCGGTATCATATTTGATATAATCCTCCCAGGCGGTCTGGGATCTGATAATCACTTTTTCACCATCCAGTTCAAAGCCTTTGAACGCCAGTTTGGAGCGGATGCTGAACGCTTCACGGTCCATGGCTTTCGCGGCGGGAATACGTTCAAGCTTCCAGGGGCTTAATGCTTTGCGCTTATGTGGCTGGGTGCGGGTTAGAATCACATCATGAAAATGGCTGTGGGCCCCGATTTCAACATTTGGCTGCCGGCTGATTTTCTGCAATTCGGCCAGGTTCATAAAGTGATCAAAGCGGCCCTCGGCAAAGGTGCGGAACATATATTTTTTGGATTTGATATAGGGCAGATACTGACCGCCAAAAACGGGCCTGGCGGTACCGGGTTTTATGAATGATGTGGTAATAAAATAGGTCAGCGTTACGGGATGATCTTTAAACAATTGAAAATAATAATACTGGGAAAAAAGGCCATCATCAAAGGTCAGCTGGTAGACGTCCAGATCCAGGTCAAAATAGGCTTTACGGATGTCGTGAATCGTTAGAATTTCCATTTCGTATTGCAATTATTTCGGTAACGTCAGGGCGTTGATCTGATCCAGTTGCAGGCCGCTGTTATGGATAACCAGCCAGTGTAAATGCCGGGATTCAATCAGTGACGCTTCACCGGGTTCATAGGGCCGGTTGCACAGACGATAAATCACATTTCTAATGACCCCTTCGTGGGTGACTACCAGAATGGCGCTGCCGGGCCATCTGCGGGCCGCATCCACCAGGGCATTATGGCTTCTTTGCCACACACTGATGCGATCCTCGCCTTGCGGCGGACAAAACTGCCAGCCGCTTCTTTGGGATTCAGCCAGCTTTGGCAATTCTTCAGTTTTTATTTTCTCAGCCGGTTTGGCAGTCCAATCGCCCCAATCCTGTTCCCTGAGCCGCGGATCGGCCTCAAAAGGAACCTGCAGGTGATGATTGATGATGGCAGCCGTATCAATAGCACGGCCCAGATCACTGATAATCATACGGTCCCAGGGAATGCGGCTTAACTCTAAACCCCAGCGATCGGCATCCTTTTTTCCCTTTTCCGTCAGCGGTGAATCCTGATGACCCTGAATCCTGCCTTCCCGATTCCAGGCAGTTTCAGCATGTCGTATGAGCCCCAGACGCGTTATGCTACGGTTATCCATGAAATATTAGCTTTCCAAGCGATTCAATTCAACACGGGCAAATCGCTTCCTAATTATAAATTGCTGCAAAGGCCCGTGGGTCGGACACAGGCGCATGGTCAATGGGTTTGATCAGCGGCTTGAATCAGGGTTTTCAGCACGCCTTCCATTTTCTGGTAGTTTTTATTCAGATCATGATTTTGCCAAACATACGATTGCGCGGCATTGCCCATCTGACGGCGCAGCTGGGCATCTTTTATGAGCCGGCTGATGGCTTCGGCAAACGGGCCGCTGGCATACATGGGCACCAGCAATCCGGTTTTTCCGTTTTGAACCGCTTCCGGAACACCGGCATTTTCAAAGGCCACCACCGGAAGCCCGCAGGCCTGCGCTTCAAGAAAAACCATGCCCAACGATTCCCGGATCCCTGGAAAAACAAACAGATCGCCGACGCTGTAATAGCGGTACATCTCTTTGCGCTCGATGCGGCCGACAAAATGAACGCGCTGCGGCAAATATTGATCGGCAAGCTGTTTTAATTTTTCCTTTTCTTTACCATCTCCGGCGATAACCAGCCACAGCGGATGGCCCTGCCGGTAAAGTTCACCGCAGGTCCGAATCACCCAGGTCAGGCCTTCGGTTTTGACATCCGGCCGGAACATGGCGGCCGTAAATACCACCGGGTCGTCACCAAGATTCAATGCGCGCCTGAGTTCTGCTCTGGCAGCGGCATCAAAGGAAAAATCATCCGGTATCAGACCCGGTGCAATATAGGTAATTTTTTGCTCGGGTATAAGACGTTTCAAATTGAGCAAATCACGCTTTTTATTGGTGAAAATATGTCGTGCAGCGCACAACGTGCGCCGGTTCAGGTAAAATCCGGGGCAGGTTTTCCAGGCGCGCTGTCGTTTGGTGGAATAAATACCCTGAAATATAACATAGGGGATATCCATCCGTTGAGCAGCCGCCATTCCCAAAAGATCCGGGGCTTTGTAATAGCTGTGGTAGGTAAACCACAGGTCCATGCCGGTTGCGGCGTTTTTTCGCACCACCCGTCGGATCTCCTGCAGCAGCTGCAGCCAGCGCAACGGTTTCCAGTAAATCCAGCGGCACCGAAAATCACTCATTGGAATCACCCGATGCCCCTGTTTATTCAGAAAAGAAAAAATGCCCGTTGCGGTGACCAAATCACCGGATGGATGGGCATGCGAAAGGGGTTTAAACGGTGTATAATAGCAAATGTTCATCCGGATGAAGCCCGCAGGGAGGCATTATTGAAGGCGGCTTCCGACGACAGTTCATGAGCGTCGGTTTTGTCCACTTCGATGCCTTCGGGAGTGACCAATACATCCAGTTCGGTGCGCTTCCAGGTTGCCCGGGCCTGCTCGATGGTATCTACCAGCGGTTCCTGGCAGTTAAATGAGGTGTTCAATAGAAGCGGGCAGCCCGTCTTGTCGCGCCAGGCCGTCAGCAATTTATAGATGAAGGTGTCGTCCCGGGCATCGACAATCTGAGGCCGGCTGGTGCCGTCCACCTGGGTCACCGCCGGAACCTGCTCGGCATCGGTCGGCACTATATAAGACATGTACTTGCTGGGCACACCCCAATCCCCGAGCACCATCGGTGCAAATGGACGGTACCACTCGCGATGCTTGACACGGTCGTTTAAACGGTCTTTTCCATCAGGGATTCGCGGATCAAGCAAAATGCTACGATGCCCCAAGGCGCGCGGCCCTGATTCGGCGCGCCCATAGCATAGACCGACACTTTTCCCGTCTTCCAGAAAGCGAATCATATCCGGGATCACATCGGTGCCCAGCTCGCCGGCATCGGTGCCCAGATACGGGCTCCATGCCTTCGGCACCCGCGGTCGATTCAGAACATGGTGCCAGACAAACAGGGCTTGGCCCAGACCGAGCCCGCCGTCGTGGGGCTGGGCCGGCACCCAGGTATCTTCAAACAGCCCGCTTTTATGCACCGCGGTATTGGCGATGCAGTTCATCGAGCAACCGCCCGTTAAAATAATATTCTTGGAAGGTTGCCACGATTTAACGCGCGCAGCCGCCTCCAGGTAATATTCGGTGGTCAGCGCCTGTAAAGATGCACACAGGTCCTGCGCAAATGGACTTTTTGGATCAAACTGCACAACCCTCAGTTCTCCGGATTCATCCCTTGGATACGGTGAAAACGGATGATAGAGCATTTGCTGTCTTAAGACGTCAATGATCTCCTGCCGCGGGGTGCCGTAACTGGCCAGGCCCATCAGTTTACCGGCGCCTTCCAGACGTTTCATTCCAAAATTATACTCACCGATGGAGGCCCAAGTTCGGCCGATGTTGAGCTGCAGGCGGCCGAGACCCTCATATCCCCAGCCGTATTCGATCAGCGGGATTTTGTTACCGCTGCCATAGGCCAGGGCGCACATTTTAAAATCCCCTCCCCCGTCTGCAGTCAACAAACAGGCCTCTTCAAACGGGGCGGTAAACAAAGCGCCGGCCACATGGGCCAGGTGATGGTCTACGGCATAGCCATTGTACCAGCGGCCAAACAGCCGGATGCGATGCTGGCTGTAGCGGTATTCAACCGGCCCGACCCAGCCTTCTTTGAGATATTGCGGATTGTCTTGATAGGTTTTGTCCTCTATTTCCCATTGGAATTGCCGGCCTTCTAAAGTCGGTCTTGTTTGGGGGTTGATCACGACCACATCTATGCTGTCAGGTGACCAGCCGTATGTTTCCAGGATCGGTTCGAGATCCATGACCCCCTGGTCATGTTTTATGCGGGTTAATCTTTCTTTTTCTAATGCAACAACCGGCTCTCCGTCTTCCAGCAGAACACAGTTGGCATCATGTCCATAAAATAGCGATAGAATCCTCATTTATCCTCCTGTCCACTCCAATTCATCGGCGCAGGCAACTATCAACATCTGTTGGCGGTCAGAATCAATCTATTTCAAAAAGTATAGAAATCGAAGACTTAGATGTCAAGCCATGGTTTGTCTTTTCGCAGATGGTATCGCCGGCATCCCGCATGGAACCGGTAACGTCACCTATGCTGGACGCATCAGGGTTAAAAAGTGTTGACCGAACTGCCTTAGGGCATATCCGGCGATTCCGCATTGCCCACGTGACAAAAGGACTTGATTTCTTTACGATAAATTTCGGCCAAGCCCTTTATCAGGGATCGGTTGTCAAAATCGCGCACCACCCGCTGTTGCGCTGCAGGTATCATTTTATGCCTGAGGTCCGCATCGGTCAGCAGTCGTCGCATGGCCCCGGCCATTTCCTCAGGGGCCCCGGGATCAACCAGCAAGCCCGTTTTTTCATGATCCACAAGCTCGGGAATGGCCGATATGTGAGTCGCCACTACCGGTACCCCCATGGCCATACTTTCAAAAAGGACATTGGGAATGCCATCTCGATCACCATTGGGTGCCACTTCACAGCCCAGCACGAAAAGATGCGCCTGACGGTAATGCTGCTGTACCACTTCATGGGGCTGAGTGCCCAACCAGCGGGTCTGGGCAACCAGATCCAGATCTTTTATGAGGGCCAAAATTTTTAGGCGGTCTTCACCATCACCGATGAGGGTATGCTCAAAAGAAATCCCTTTATCCTTTAGAATCTTCAGCGCCTGATAAACCGTTGGCAGCCCCTTTTTGGCAATCAAACGCGCCACGGTCAGGAGTTGATATGGTTCTTTGGCTTTGGTTGAATGATCAGCGATCTGAGAAAACAGCTCGGTATCGATGCCATGATAAACGCAGTAAACCGGGCGTTGGGCCCCATCAACCAGCGCCTTTAAATAACGGCGGTTGTATTCGGTGCACGTAATGACAAATTGGGCCAACGCCATTTTTTCTCGCAGCTGTCTAGGATCAGATGTATAGATGTCCTTAGCATGGGCGGTAAAACTAAACGGCAACCCACTGAGTATACTGGCAAACATGGCCACTGAAGCCGGCGAATGGGCAAAATGGGCATGCAAATGCAGGCTGGGGTGAGCGGGCAACAAAGACCGCACCAGATA